>JANWHF010000166.1 GCA_025450555.1 Tepidisphaeraceae bacterium
ATAACGGGAAAATGAAAGATCAAGCCGACCCGGACGCCCCTGAAGATTCATAGCTCCTGCTGCGAGCCTGCCGATCGGCCACAACTCCAACTATCCAGAGGAGGACGGCGAACGAACAGATGATCAGCACTCGTTGCGCACGATCTTCCCCTGCGCCTTGAGGGCATGGGAGACAAAGTGCCATTGCCATGCAAACACGCCCGCCGCCGCCAGGAGCATCAAGACCGATATCCAGCGTAGTTTTCTTCCCTGAAGCTTTTGATCCGCCATCATGAATCCCTGCTAAATGCTGACGCCGCGGTTTCAAGGCAAATCCAGCGAATAGCGCACGACTCTAACGTCACCGGCGGCGTTGGTAATGAACACATAGCCTTTGTGTTTCTTGAAAAAAGTGCCGCGAATCAAGGTCCACGCATTTCCCTGATGTCGCACGGCTTTTTCCTTCTCGTCTCCGTGAAATTGGATGGGATCGATGGCGTCCATCGCGCTTTGCAGCGCCTGGCCGTCGGCATCGGTTTTCAGCTTGAACTTGGGCGAGATCAGCTTCTTGACATTCGGCAGCTCCGCATTACTCCCCGGGTTCGACATCTCGATCAAATCCGAGCCCACGCGCGCGACAGTTACATGCGAGGTTTCCGTCCCCTGCCCCTGATGAATGGTGATCTTGATGTCGTAAATCGGCGCGCTGAACACACGATCGACGGCCGGGTTGCTGACGCGCGTCGGTTCGATCTCCACGATGCTCGACATGTGCTTGTCAAAAAACGCCCGCTCCTCCGGCGAAAGCGCGGCTCCGAACGATGGAACGGAACCCACCAACAAACCTAAAGACCCAATCAAAATCGCCCAGCGCATGGCATGCCTCCTGTCTGAACCGACCCCTTCAATTTGAACAAGTCTAATATGCGAAAATGTTTTAACACCATTTCGATTGGAGTCAATACAAAGTTCGTTCTTCGCAGCACTGGCTCTCTCGTTACAATGTATTTCATGGCTGCCCGCCGAGCTTCTCAAATCGTGCTGATTGTGGGTCTGGTCGCATTCTGCTGGCCGATGATGATGCTGGTTCACGAAGCGGGGCATGTCGCGGGGGCATGGGCGACGGGCGGTCATGTCCAACGCGTTGTCTGGCATCCCCTGTTGTTATCTCGGACAGACGTCGAGCCGAACCCTTCGCCAAAGATCGAAGTTTGGGCGGGACCGGTGATTGGCGCGGCTTTGCCGGCGCTGCTGGCGGCGATAGTCGTCGCGTTTCGATTGAAGATGTCTTACCTATTGGTCGCCTTCGCAGGCTTTTGTGTGCTGGCCAATGGCCTGTACATCGGGTGGGGTACCTTTGATCCGGCAGGCGACGCGCGCGAGATGATCCGGCTGGGTGTTCCGAGATGGTCGATGCTCGCCTTTGGATTGGCCGCGACACTCGGCGGACTTTGGCTGCTGGATCGCGTCAGTCCCATACTTGGATTTGGAAATCGGCCCAGACGGATTCGAACGAATCATGTGGTCTTGGTGCTTACCGCCGCGGCCATCGTGTGGATTGTCGGGCTGGTTTTCGGCAATCGCGGGAGTTGATCGAAAAGCAACAAAGGCCGGCAAAGTCGGGTAGTTTTCTAAAGCAGATCGCCGTTCAGCAAGGAGGAGCCGTGGGTCACATCATGGGCATTCGTTGTCAAGTTATGTTCGCTGCTCTCGCAGTTCTTCTGCTTTTTTCGGCTGCTCAAACATTTGCCGGCGCGGAAGCGAATAGCGAGCCTCTCAAGGCCGGTGATGCATTTCACATCGGTTCGCAAAGCGCGACGCTCACGAAGCTCGACACGCTGCCTTACGTGGACAACCAATACAGCCGGCGGTATCGCTTCGACCGGTATGACAATCCCAAGCTCAAAGAGTTGCGCGAGAAATATCATCTCGATCAGGTCGTCGCTCCGGGCAAGGACGAATTTGAAAAGCAGGTTCTGTTGCTGCATTGGGTGAACCATCGCTTCAAGCGATTTGGCAAGCCGACTTCGGAGGCGCGCGGGGCGCTGGATATTCTGGATGCGATCGATGCCGGCAATACGTTTTTCTGCTCGCATTATGGCGACGTAATGGTCTCCGCCGCGGCAAGCATGGGCTGGGTCGATCGGCCGCTGGCCCTTCGCCGGCCCGACAACATCGGCCAGGGCTCGACCGAGCATACGTCGACCGAAATCTGGTCGAACCAATACCGCAAGTGGGTGCTGTTCGACCCGACCTTCGCGATGTACATGGAAAAAGATGGCGTGCCGCTGAGCGCGTATGAATTTCGCCAGGAATGGTTCTACCACGAGGCGCAGGGCGTGACCTTTGTGCTCGATAAAGATCACAAGCGCTTTCACAAATCAGACATGCCGGTCTTTCGCGGCCGATATCCCGGCTTCGGCGACTTAGTCCTCGACGGCGGCGCAACCAATGTGTACGCCTTCATCGGCTACATCCCCAACACCGATTTGATGAACAGCGGCCCCGATTACGGCAACATGTTCATCACCAAAGACCACCTCTGCGACGGCACGCAATGGCACCAACGCATCAACCCCGCCGACCCGGCTCATGAGCCCTATTTCCCGATCGACCAGTCGGCGCTATCGCTGACCGCGGATGAATCAAACGTGCAAGTGTCGCTCAAGACGCTTACGCCGAATTTCAAGACTTATCTCGCCTGCTTCGACGACCGCCCCTGGAAGCCGACGGGCGATCATTTCGCGTGGCCAATTCACGCGGGCCGGAATTGCCTTGAGGTGAAGACCGTCAATCAATTCGGCGTTGAAGGGCCGATTTCGAAGGCGGAGATACAGGTTCAAACGGCCCGATCGCAATAAGACGAGTCGAGAGCGATTCAAGCGGCTGAACCAATAATCGCGCGCAGGCCTTCAGCCACGAGCTTTGATCGGCTGATGCCAAGCCTTTTGGCGTAGGCATCCGTTTAGCGGCAACCGCTTGCGGTACGCGCTTGTCGATATGGTAAACATGACCCTGCGCGAGATCTCGACTACTTCTTACCTTCCGTCACACCCGGCCACTGATCGGTGCGGAAAGGAACGGCGGGCAAGCCGGCCTTGTTGTATAAATTCCCTTGCGGATTGTTGGCCCAGTCATATCGCACGGCGGCAATCTTCTCCACATCCGGGCAGGAGACCACAACGGTGTTCCCGCCGACATGCGCCTCAGCCCAGTGCCACTTGTGATCCTCGCCGGCCACCTGAAATCCTTTCAGCGGGCCATCCTTCGCTTTCATTCCATCGGCATATTTGAAGGTGAGCGTTGCCTTGTTCCCTTCGACTTTCATCGATTCAAATTCGGGGCCGGAGTAGGGAATGTTCTGGCCATACGTCTTGGCCAATGCGACGAAGGCCAGACGATGACCGACATCCTGCTTATCCTTTGGATGGATGTCGCCTGGATTGTTTGCATCCGCTAAATCGATGGCCAGCGCCTGACCATTATGCGGCATATGAGCCGTCATCGATTGCGCTTCGCGCAGCTCGGCCCAGTCGCTTTCGCCGGGCGCGGCGGGCGGATTTTGAAAATTGGCCAACGAGACGATCAGGAAGCTCATGTCCGGCTCGCCCCAGGCATCGCGCCAGCTCTTGATCATCGCCGGCAGCAGCTTGCGATATTGATACGCCCGGCCGGCATTGCTCTCACCCTGGTACCAGATCGCTCCGCGAATCGCCTCGGGGACGATCGGCGCGATCATGCCGTTGTAGAGCACCGAAGCGAGATTCGGATCGTGCTGCGGATCGACCGGCTTGCGCGGAGCCGGGCGATTGGACGCCTTGGCGCGCTCAACCGCCTGCGGCCAACGCTCCATTTTTTTGTCATAGTCCGCCTGGGCGGTCTCGCGATGCTTTTCGATCGCCTCAAATTCGGAATCTTCCTTCAAATACTTGTCGGGTGTCCAGGACTCAGCCGGCGTTCCGCCCCAAGACGTGTGGATCAGTCCAACCGGTACGTGCAATGATTTCTGAAGATCGCGCCCAAAGAAATATCCCACAGCAGTAAATCCCGGCACCGTCTGCGGGGTGCAGGCTTCCCATTTGCCGTCGCGCGTGCCGGGCTTGACGTCGCTCTCCGGATGCTCGGCGACCCACTTGGGAACAGTAAACAAGCGAATTTGCGGATTGTCTGCCTGCGCGATCTCCTGCGCTGAGTTCTTCACCGTCCGCATTGCAAATTCCATGTTGGACTGGCCCGAGCAGACCCACACTTCGCCGACAAGGATGTCGTGCAGGGTAACTGTATTGGCTCCCGCGACCGTCAAATCGGCCGGCTGCGCATTGGCATGCAGCGGCGACAGCGCGACTTTCCATTTGCCCGATGAGTCGGCCGTCGCCGATTGCTTCTGATCGCCGAAGGTGACGGTCACCTGCTCGCCGGGATTCGCAGTGCCCCAGATCGGAACCGGCATCTGCTGCTGAAGGACCATGTGGTCGGAAAGAACCGCCGGTAATTTCACTTCGGCACGAGCCTGGGCAACCATGATCGCCAGGATTGCGAAAGCCATCTCTGGGCGCCATGCACGTCGTCGGATCGTCATCGGAAAGCTCCTTGACCTTCAACCCCCTGATGCTGTCGTAACTACATCGCCAGTTTTATTGCGTTTGCTCCCCCGCATTGTCCGGCGTCGAGAGCTCTTCGACCTTCTGCTCCAGTTGCTTGATGCGCGAAAGCAGATCGGGAAGTTGCGTGAACAGGCTGTAGACGCGCCGCGCCTGCTGGGCGGGCATGGCCGGGGCGCCGATGAACGTCGATTGATCGGGAATGTCCTCGATCACGCCGGTCTGGGCGCCGAGGGTCACGTTATTGCCAATCTTCAAATGCCCCGCCACGCCCACCTGCCCCGCCATCGTGCAATGGTGCCCAATCCTCACACTCCCGGCGATACCCACCTGCGCGATGATCAATGCATGCTCGCCAATGCGCACGTTGTGGCCAATCGCATTGAGGTTGCCGACTTTCGATCCTTTGCCGATGACGGTGCTTCCGAGGGCCGCGCGATCGAGGGTGCTGCAAGCGCCGATTTCCACGTCATCTTCAAGAACCACTTTTCCAACCTGCGGTATCTTGTGATGAATTCCCTGGACCGTGGCAAAACCAAAGCCGTCCGAACCAATCACGCTGTTAGCGTGGATCAGGACACGGTCGCCGATGATGCAATCTTCATACACGACGACGTTGGGATGCAGCACACAATCCCGGCCGATCTTCACGCGCGGGCCGATGAAGACGCCGGGGTAGATGATCGTCCCCTCGCCGATTGTTGCACTCGGATCGATATGGGCCTCGGCATGAATGCCCTGAAACGGATGTTTGCGATAACCATGCAGCGCAACGACAGCCTGCGTGAAGGCGTAGTAAGGCTCTTTGCTTTTGAGCAACGGCAAGCGATCGAACTTCACGCTGGATGCAACAATGACCGCCGACGCCTGTGTCGTTTCAAGCTGCTTCACATATTTTGGATTGGCCAGAAAGCTGATCTGGCCCGGCTTGGCCTCTTCAAGCGTGTTGACCGAATGAATTTCAATATCGCCGTCACCAATCAACTCCGCCCGAATCTGCTGAGCCAGAGATTTCAATGAAACTGCCACGTTCGCTCCTTCGAGTGGGCGAATCGTAAGGGAAGATCCCAGCAATTTCGAATCGCGCGAGCCCCGAAAATTGTCGTATGCTCGGGTTAGCCGCGACGCGAAGCGGAGCGCTTTCCCGCGAGTGCACGCAAAACGCTCCGCTTCGCGTCGCGGCTAACCCGGCTAAAATCATTGCTGCTGATCGTCCAAAGGTTCTTTCGCGTATCCTTCCACAATTGCCCATCTCCACGATAAGAAGTAAGGTAATCCTTTGAGTTTTCACGGGGAAGATAGCGGAGGACATCACGTGGCTCAGGAGCCGATCGCGCTGAATTATGATTCGCCGACGCAGCGATGGGATCGCTTCGTCCACGTCGTTCCGCTGGCGTTTGTCACCTACAGCCTGGCCTTCCTCGATCGAGTGAACTACGGCTATGCCGAGGCGGCTGGACTCTCCAAGTCGCTGAACATCACAGCCAACATCGCCGCCCTGCTTCCAGCTCTATTTTTTATTGGCTATTTTCTGTTTCAGGTTCCCGCCGCCAACTGGGCCTCGAAGCGCAACGTCAAATGGCTGGTGTTTTGGGCTTTGATTGCCTGGGGGCTGCTATCTGGCCTAACAGGATTGCTCAAGAACGTTTCACTCTTGATTGCCGTCCGACTTCTGCTGGGCGCCGTCGAAGGCGTCGTTCTCCCGGCGATGCTGATCTTTTTGACGCGCTGGTTCACCAAGCCGGAGCGTTCGCGCGCCAATGCTCTGCTGATTCTTGCCAACCCGGTCATGATGATCGCGGCGTCGCTGATCTCCGGATTCCTCATCAGTTATTTCAACGCTCATCCGGTGCCGCATTTCCAAGGCTGGCAGATGATGTTCGTCCTCGAAGGGCTGCCTTCGATCATTTGGGCCGTGCTATGGGTCATTCTAGCGCAGGAGCGGCCATCCGATGCGCGATGGCTTGAGCCGGATTCGGCGGTCCGTGTGCAGGGTCTGCTCGATGAAGAGCAGCGATCGATGCAGCACATTCGCAGCTATTGGGCAGCATTTGCCGACCATCGGGTTATTCTTCTATCCCTGATGTACATGTCCTTCAGTGCCTGCGGCTACGGCTTAATGTTCTGGCTTCCCACGATCATCAAGCAAGCGACCGGCGACACGATGGGCATGACTGGAATTCTCTCGGCTGTTCCCTATGCCGTCGGAATGGTGGTGATGATGGTCGTCTCCTATGCCTCCGATGTGACGTTGCGGCGAAAGCGGTTTGTGGTCGGATCGATGTTTGCCGGCAGCATCGGATATGCCATCGCTTACATGGCCGGGGTAAATCATTTTTGGATCGGCTTCGTCGGTTTAATTGTGATTGGCTGCTGCATCTACACGCCTTGCGGCCCGCTCTGGGCATGGATGGGCGACATGTTACCTCGAAACGTCCTGGGCGAATCGATGGCGCTGGTCAACAGCGCCGGCGCATTGGGCGGCTTCATCGGCACCTACCTTTTTGGACTGATCATCGCCAGATTCGGGAATGGCCCCGGGTTCGCATTCCTCACCTGCCTGTTTGCACTTGCCGGGATTCTTGGATTGCTCGTTCGATCGAGCCATCGACAGGCGGCCGGGTTTGAACCCATTGTTGGCGACCTGAAGCCGGTGCCCGAGCAGGCCGCGGCGCGGTAGAATCAATTAGTCGTGATGCTGAGAATCTGAGATTTCAAATTTCAAATCAGATATCTCAGATCTCAAATTTGAAATTGGAGGATATGTGATGAACCTCGCCAGAATCAGGACGTTCGCTCTCGTGGGAATCATGGCCGCCGCATCGACCGCATTGATCTGCGGCTGCGATCGTGAAGAAGCCAAGAAGGCCGGCAACAATACCGAAACCGCCGCGGGCAAAGCCGGGACGGCCATCGACAACGGCCTGCACACCGCCGGTGCCGACGCCAATCGCGGCATCCAGTCCGCCAACGACGCGATGATCAAGGCCTCGCCCCAGGTGAAAGCCGCCACGACGCAGGCCGCGCGCGACCTGGGAAATCTGGCGCATGAGACCGCCAATTTGCTCAACAAAGCGGATCAAAAGATTCGGGAGAAAACGGCGTCACCGGCGACCCAGCCGTGAGCGGAGAATCGTCATCGCAAAAGGTTGAATTGCGTCCCATGCAACCACGCCGTGAACTCGGTCGGCGTCAGCATGCCATCACCGGCCTGGAGAACCTTCCCGCTTTCGTCGAGCACGGCGTAGCCTGGAAGCCCGCTGACGTTGTATTTGCGGGCAATGTCGCCATGCGCGTCCACGTCGATCTTGACCGGCACATAATTGGCCAGCGCATTGGCGACGCCTTGATCGGCCCACGTTGTATGTTTCATCTCCTGGCAGTATCCACACCAGTTAGCGGTGAAATAAGCCAGCACCGGCTTATGCGTCCGCGCTGCTTCCGCCTGCGCCGCGGCGAAATCGCTGCGCCATGGCACGCGCTCTTTGGGCTCCAGCCAATGCGAGGCGCTCACGACCGCCAGGAGAACCAGGGCGATCAGGATCAACCAGGATGAGCGACGGGCCTTAAGCATGATCTGATTGTAGCGTGCTTCACTGGTCCGGCGCGGTCTGCCGAGACGGGATGCGATGTTCCGTACCGGCGCGCAACCGCGCAATGTTGCCGCGGTGCTTCCAGATAATCATCGCGACGATCAGGATCGAGAAAACCAGCAACGGAAGCTGCGTGCCCAACAGAGGCCAGCGGCAGAGCACTCCAATCACGACATAAGCCACCGCAAAGGCAGCCGCTCCCAGCATCGACGCGACGCTGACGTATCGCGTTACCTTGAAGATCGCGAGCCACACGAGGATGCCGACGGCTATCGCGGCTGTAAAGTAGGGAAACACGCCGAGGATAGCGCCAGTGCTCGTGGCGACGCCTTTACCGCCTTTGAAACGCAAAAAGACGCTGAACATATGCCCTGCAATGGCGGCAAATCCAACCAGCAGCCAAAGTACATCATTGAGCATGGAGGGCGCGGCTGTGCTCTTTCGCAGAATGAGGGCCGCCGCGAGTGTGGGGATGAGGCCTTTGAGCAGATCGAGTGTGAATACGAGCGCAAAGAACCTTCCCCCCAGCAACCGACCTACGTTTGTCGCGCCGATGTTGCCACTGCCCTGTTTGCGCACATCAATGCCGCGCCAGAATCCGACGAACAACCCAAATGGAATCGACCCGAGCACATAGGCGATTGGAATCAAAGCGATAAGCACAAGCTGGGCGCGAGTCATCTGAAATCAGTTGTATCCGATGCGCCGGTGGATGTCTTGCGGAGCGGGAATTGCGCGATGAATCGATGAACGATCAATGCAGCTTCGGCGCCAGTTGGTAGAGCATCCAATACACCGCCACACCGGTCATCGAAACATAAAACCACAAAGGCAGCGTGATGCGCGCGATCCAGCGATGCAAAGACCATCGCCGGCGCAAGGCCCGGCTGAGCGTGACTAAAACCAGTGGCAAAATGACAACCGCCAGGATCGAATGGCTGCCCAGAATCGCTAGATAGATTGGCTTCCATTTGCTTTCGGGGAATCGCGTGATGCCAATTCCATTCCGGACGCGAATGTAGTGATAGGTGACATAGCAGGCGAGAAATGCTGCCGACGTCACCAGGGCGCTGATCATGAAAAGTGCGTGCGCCCGCCAGCGGCCATTGCGAATACACAGATATCCGATAGCAAGCAATGCTGCGCTCACCCCATTCAGACTTGCGTTGATCCAGGGGAAATCATGGACGCTCATCCGCGGCCTTTATTGGAGCGGGCGAGGTATTTGGCATCCTCGACGAGCGTTTTCATTTCGGCAGCGTCCTTGCTGTCGTATACGCCGCGCACGTTTCCATCGCCATCGACCAGAAGGAAATGCTCATCGTGCATGATCGGGTCCGACTCGGTCGCAGGCAGTGCCGTCAGGCGCATCTGGCGCGCGGTCTGAAGCATCTGAGTGCTGCTGCCGGTCAAAAAATGCCAGCGCGACAGGTCGGCCTTGTACCGCAGGGCATATTCCTTGAGCACGGCCGGCGTATCGCGAGCCGGATTCACGCTGAAGGAAATAAATTGCACTTTGGATGGAATCTGCGACTGAAGATCGCGCATCTTTGACGACATCATCGGGCAGACCGAGCCACAGGTCGTGAAGATGAAATCGCAGATATAAGCCTTGTCCCGCAGATTGCTGTCGCCAAACGGCTGGCTGTTTTCGTCGGTCAGCGCGAAGGAAGCGGCATGATACAGCACCGGCAACGGGCGGGGCCGCGGCTCGACGATCTTGATCACGACGATCGCCACCATCGCCAAGACCAGCGCGCCCCAGATCACTTTCGTGACCGGGCCGATGCGCGGCACATCCTTACTTTCGGGCTGTGAAGATGGGGCTTCTCGATCGAGCATGCACTTCCCGTGCTTGGTGTTCTATTGCAAATCGGCTCGGCTGCGCACCGATGCCAGTTTGCTGGCAAACAGGACCATCGCCACCGCAAACGCGACACTCACGCCAATCACCCATCCCCACGATGGCCCCAGAAGATTGGCCGTCGGGCTGTTCCAGTAGATCGATTTCCACAGGCCGTCCCATCCGTAGGTGAGCGGATTGATGCGCATCAGCCAGCGTATGGGCCACCATGCACCGCCGGGCGGGAAGACTGCGCCGGACAAAAACCAGAGCGGCAGCAGCAGGAGCATCATGATCGCATGAAACCCTTGCGTCGAAGTCATCCGCCAGGCGATGCAGAAACCGAGTGCCGTGAGCGAAAAGGAAACCACCAGCATCATGCCGCAGGCGGCCAGGAATCCCGCGAGTTTCCACGGCATCCCCACCAGCGGCGCGATCGCCAGGAAAATGATGCCCGGCATCATCGCCAGGATCGTCCCACCCAGCACCTTGCCCAGAACGATCGCCATCCTCGGCACCGGTGCGACCAGCACCGATTGCAGGAAGCCTTCCTTGCGATCCTCAATGATCGAAATCGTCGAGAAGATCGCCGTCGAAAGCAAAATGAAGAGCACCGTCCCGGGAAAGAAAAACTGCAAAAATGTTGTCCCGGCCGGCATCCCCTCGAAGTGGAAGCTTCGCCCCATCCCCGCGCCCAGGAAAACCCAGAACAAGAGCGGCGTAAAGAAGGCGCTGGTGACGCGGTGCCGCTGCCGCAGAAAGCGCACCAGCTCGCGCCGGCACAGCGATGCCGCCGGCAGCAGAATGCCGCCACTGCGCGGCTGCGGCGATGTTTGCTCCAATTCCAGTGAAGTCGGAGACGCTACTAAACTTCCAGCGTTTGCCATCTCGGGCAAATCCTCCAGGTTAAAACAAGAATGCGATGCAATTGATTGTACGGCAAGCCAACGCGTGTCGTTTACCCTGTGGGACAAAATGCCACAAGCGGCCCTTACACAGGAGCGGGTCGAGTTAATAGCCGGACTTAGCCATCGAAAGGAAACAGCCTGCAATCTGAACCAGCATGAAGATGACGACGCCAAGAAGCACCAGCCACGCGCCCTTATGGACAAGGTGGCCGATGCGCTCCCCGCGCTCTTCTGCCGACATGTCACTCCAACGACGCTTGGACTGATATTCCAGTTGCCTTGGCAGCGGCGGCGGCTTCTTCGGGTCCATTTAAGAAAATTGTACGTATAAAGCCGCATTTGTGGATCGCTTGTTACCCCGGCAGATTCAACTTGATCGAAATCGGCCCCTCCCATACCCTGCGCTTCATCGAATTCATGAGCACCGTGCCGTCCCCATCCACGATTGAAACTCAATCGGCCGAGGCATCGGAACCTTGCGCCGCGCCAGCCAAGCGCGCGAATTCTGAACCGCAGCTTTCCCCGGCGATGCGCCAGTATCTGCAATTCAAGCAGCAGCATCCGGATTACGTGCTCTTTTTCCGGATGGGCGATTTTTACGAGATGTTCTGGGAGGACGCGAAGCTGGCGGCCAAGACGCTGGGCGTCGCGCTCACCAGCCGAAGCCGGGGCGGCTTGAACAGCGAAGATGCCATCCCGATGGCGGGCGTGCCGTTTCACGCGGTGGAAAGTTACCTGCGGAAGATGATCGCCGCCGGCCACAAAGTCGCCATCTGCGAGCAGATGGAAGACCCGGCCACCGCCAAGAGCGTCATTCGCCGGGAAGTCGTCCGCCTGATGACGCCGGGCACGCTGACGGATGATCCGCTGCTGGATGGCCGATCGGATAATTACCTCGCCGCCATCGCTTTCCACATCACCAAGGCCGAGGGATACCGCGCTGGCTTGGCATGGGTCGAGCTTTCGACTGGTGCTTGCGTGGCAGCGAGCGGATCCGAAGGACAGGTCCTCGACGAAATTGCGAGGCTCCGCCCGGCCGAAGTGCTGGTGCCGGAGATGCCCTCGGGGCAGCCGCATGAGATTGCGAATCGAATTAAGGCGGTGGGAATCACCGCTGTGACCGCGCGGGCGGGTTGGCAATTCACGCCACACCATGCGCGCGAAGAGATCGCGCGACAATGGCAGGCGCGAACGGCCGGCGGATTTGGCTTTAGCGACGATGACCCGGCAGTCTTCGCCACCGCCGCGATTCTCAGCTACTTGCAGGAAACGCAGAAGACGAACCTGGCCCATCTTCAGCCGCTGCGCCGCCATGTGGTCGAAAATCATCTGAGCATCGACCCCGCTAGCTGGCGCAGCCTGGAGATCGACCGCACGATGCGGGCCGGCACAACCGAAGGCACGCTCCTGTCGGCCATCGACCGCACGCGCACGCCGATGGGCGGGCGCTTGCTTCGCCAATGGCTTCGCGCGCCGCTGTGCGATCTGGAGCATATTGCCGCGCGTCAGGAGGCGATAGCCGCGCTGATCGAGTCGGCATCGGGCCTGCGGTCGCTGGTGGCCAAGCTCGAGGACGTGTGCGATATCGAGCGCGTGATCGGCCGCGTGGCCGTGGGGCGGGTGGGGCCGCGCGATCTGGCGGCTCTGGGTAAATGTCTTTCCTCGCTGCCGGCCTTGCTCGATGTGCTGCAAACTTTCCCCGCCGCTTCGCAGATCGCGCCGGAACTGGAATCGCTGCGCGACTTTTGCAAGAAGCAGGCCGACTCTCTTTCCAAAGCCATCAAATCGGATCCGCCGCCGCATTTGCGCGAGGGCGGCGTCATTGCCGATGGCTTCGATGCGGGGCTGGATCGGCTTCGGGAAATCAGCGTCAACTCCGGCAAATGGCTGGCCGCCTTTCAGGCGCGCCTTGCCACTGAATCGAACATTCCTTCGCTGCGCGTCGGCTTCAACAAGGTGTTCGGCTATTACATCGAAGTGACCGATACGCATCGCGCCAAGGTGCCGACCGCCTGGTCGCGGAAGCAGACGGTCAAGAATGCCGAGCGCTACATCACCGAAGAGCTGAAAAAGTTTGAGGAAGAGGCGCTGGGCGCGCAGGACCGTTCGATCGCGCTGGAGCAGACTCTTTTCGAACAGATTCGCCAGGCGCTTCTGCCGGAAGTGGCGACATTTCAGGAACTGGCCCGCGGTTTGGCGCGGGTTGATGTCTTGGCCGGCCTCGCGGCGCTCGCGATGGATCGGCGCTACGCCCGCCCCAAGGTCGTCGAAGAGCGCGTGCTGGACATCGTCGATGGCCGCCACGCCGTGCTCGATCAGCAGCTCGGCAGCGAATTTGTGTCGAATGACACGCATTTCGCTTTGGAGGATTCCCTGGCGCTGATCACCGGCCCGAACATGGCGGGCAAGAGCACTTACATTCGCCAAGTGGCTTTGATCGCTCTGCTGGCGCAAATCGGCAGCTTTGTTCCCGCCAAGAGCGCAACAATCGGGCTTGTCGATCGCCTCTTCACTCGAATTGGCGCCAGCGATGAACTGCATACGGGTCAATCCACCTTCATGGTCGAGATGACCGAGACGGCCAACATTCTCAATAACGCGACGCAGCGCAGTCTCGTCATTCTCGATGAGATCGGCCGCGGAACCAGCACGCTCGATGGCCTGAGCCTGGCCTGGGCGATTGCCGAGCACATCGCCGGCACCGTGCGATGCCGAACGCTCTTTGCCACGCATTATCACGAGTTGACGGATCTGGCCCAGCGATTCTCGGGCGTGAAGAACCTCAATGTCGCGGTCCGCGAATGGGAAGACCAGGTCGTCTTCCTCCACCGCATCATCGAAGGTGGCACCGATCGCTCCTATGGCATTCATGTCGCCCGCCTCGCGGGTGTTCCCCGGCCTGTGCTCGACCGCGCCCGCCAACTGCTCTCCGAACTTGCCGTTCATCACGTTGGCAGCCATCGCGTGTCGCGCAAAGGGCGCAATGAGCCGGCCAGTCAGCTCGATTTGTTTGTGGATCCATCCAAGGAATTCCTCTCGGCCCTCGCTGGCCTCAACCTCGATCAGATGTCGCCCGTCGCGGCGTTCGATCTGCTTCGCCAATGGAAGCAGAAATTCGCCGATGGCGGATGAGAAGAATTGATCACCACGGAGGCACGGAGGCCAAGTTCTGCTGAAGGAATGGGCCGACGCGAGGGACGCAGTTTGATTTGTTTTTGTCAGTCATCACCGCACGGCTTTAAGCGCGAAGATCGCCAAGGAAGCCAAGGACGCCAAGGCCGCCAAGAAGAGAAAGTCAAAAATGATTTTCTTGGCGCCCTTGGCGTTCTTGGCGCAAATCAGGATTCAAAATCAAAATTGAACAGCTTCCCTCGCATCGGCCCATCCCTTCAGCAGAACCGCGCCTCCGTGTCTCCGTGGTGAATCCTCTTTCTGTCTCTCTTGATTCATGATCCCCGGCGGGATACAAGCTTTGCTCTTGCCGCCGTGGAAAGGCGGCCGGGTCCGATGCAACGGCTGGCTGCGAACCAGGTCAGGTCCGAAAGGAAGCAGCCTTAAGCATTACTGGTCGTGTGCCGTCGAGCTCCCGGTCGCTTTTCTGCGGCGGCTTTTTCATGCGCGTCACCCCTGGGGAAGTCCGGGGTCACTTGCCGGATAAAATGGGCGGCGCGAGCCCATCGGCACGCGCCGATGAATTCCCTATGATTCAATCGATGCGCGTGCAGGATTTGGGAGAATGTGCTTATCGCGAGGCTTGGGAGTTCCAGGAGCGCGCGCATCAGCAGGTCATGGAGGGCAGGGATGAAACGCTGTTTCTGGTCGAGCATCCGCCGGTGATCACGTTCGGAAGAAGGCCAGGTGTGGGGCAGCATCTATTGGCGTCGGAGCCTTACCTGGCGGAGATGGGCGTCGAGGTCGTTCAAAGTGATCGGGGTGGCGACATTACCTTCCATGGGCCGGGGCAGATCGTGGCCTATCCGATCGTTCGGCTGGCGGATCACGGGCTTTCGGTCGCCGGCTATGTTCATAGCTTGGAAAAGATTGCGTCAGCTACGCTCGGGGATTTTGGGGTGACGGCGCAGGCCGACCCCAATGCGATTGGCGTCTGGGCCGACGATCATGGGACGCTGGCCAAGGTTTGTGCGATCGGCGTGCGCATTCGGCGCGGCGTTTCACTGCATGGGCTGGCGCTGAATGTGACAACGGATTTGCGCTATTTTGACCTCATCGTTCCCTGCGGCTTGCACGGGCGCAAGGCCACTTCAATGCAGCGCATTCTCGGCCAGCAGTGTCCGCCCATGGAGAGCGTCAAGCAGAGCTTGATTGCGCATGCAACAAAGGCTTTCGCGCGGTAGATGCTTGCTTTCGCGGATCGTCGCATCAAAATCAGGCAAGCAGCATCAAAGGAGTCTTGTGCGTTTTCATTCGGGCATAAGCGATCAGGAAGCCACCGACGACGCGGTCGCGGATCTGATCGACCAGGCACACGATGCGCTGGGCGACGCGATCGACGTGGCGGCGGTCTTTTTCACCGAGCATCATCGCGAGGATATTGAAGCGGTCATCGAGCGGCTGTGGCTGGAGCTGGACCCGCAGTGCATGATCGGATGCAGCGGCGAAGGAGTGATCGGCGGGAGTCGAGAAATCGAACGTGCGCCGGGAATGTCGCTCCTGGTCGGCTCGCTGCCGGAGGTGCGCATCCAGCCTTTTCATATCGCCAGCGAAAGCGATTGGCGGGAGTGTTTGAGCGAAGCGCAGTCGCTGCGCGAGATGCTGGGCATTGGGCCGGAAACGCGCGGGCTGATCGCTTTTGGCGATCCTTTTACGACGCCGCTCAGCCAGCTTCTGCCAATGCTCGATCGCGATGCGCAGAGCGTTCCGCTGATTGGTGGAATGGCCAGCTCGGCGCGCCGGCCGGGGCAGAATATGCTGGTGCGCAATGACGAGGTGTATACGCAGGGCATGGTGGGATTGAGCCTCAGTGGGCCGTTGAAGATTGCCGCCGTCGTGAGCCAGGGATGTCGGCCGATCGGGCAGCACATGATCGTCACTCGGTCGCACGAAAACGTGATCGAGCAGCTTGGCGGGAAGCCGGCGATGGAGGTGCTGCGGGGAGTCGTTTCGGAACTGCCGGCCAGCGACCAGCATCTGCTTCAAAACGGGCTCTTCGTCGGGCAGGCGATCAGCGAATACCGCGAGCAGTTTGGCCGGGGCGATTATCTGGTGCGAAATGTCATCGGCGTGGATGAAGAAGGCGGATCGGTTTCGATCGCGGATTATGTGAAAACCGGCCAGACGGTGCAGTTTCACGTGCGCGATGCCCAGACGGCCGATGAAGATCTGAAGATCATGCTGGAGACGCAGAAGGCCTTAGGTCCGGCGGCTGGTGGGCTATTATTTAGTTGCAATGGACGCGGGCTACGCATGTTTGACCAGGCGTGTCACGATATCAAGGCGGCCCACGACGTGCTTCCCGCGACACCGATGGCCGGCTTCTTTGCCGCTGGGGAAATTGGCCCCGTTGGGGGGAAGAATTTCATCCATGGTCACACCGCCAGCTTCGCGCTGATTCGGCCGGAGTAAAACCGCAATTGAGTCCTGTTACGCCTCAGAAGCCACTCGAGTATCAAAGCCCGCGCAACGCGGGCCGAACCGATTCGTGGGATGATATCGCCTACGTCCTGCCAATGGGGATTTTCCTTGCGCTGACTTACGTTGGCGGAACGTGGCCCAGTTTGTATGCGGCGTCGTATGTGGCCAAGACCCTCCTCGCGGCGGCCGCGCTGATTATCTTCCGGCACCGCTACACCAAAATCCGCTGGAATTTCTGGTGGCTGGGAATCATTCTGGGAGTCGTCGGCGTGATTCAATGGGTAGGCATGGAGCATTTGCTGAACCATTTTTTGCCTCGGCTGTGGGAGCCAAAGGTCGAGCCTTACAACCCATTCCAGCAGATCGCTTCCCCGGGCGCACGATGGGGATTCATCGGTCTGCGCTGGGCCGATGCGGCACTGGTGGTGCCGTTCATGGAGGAATTGTTCTGGCGTGATTACCTGTGGCGGTCGATCTCAGCCCCCAGCAATTTCAAGCTGGCCGAGGTGGGCGAGCCGGATTGGACAGCCCTGCTGCTGGTGACGCTGGTTTTCTGCTCGGTGCACGTCCAATGGCTCACCGCAATCGTCTGGGGACTCATGATCGGGCTGCTGCTGATTTTCACCCGGAGCCTGGGGGCCTGCATCATCATGCACGCGGTGACCAATTTTCTTCTCGGAGCATGGGTGCTCAAGAGCGGCGAATGGAAATTGTGGTGAATAGTTTGATTGCAAGATTCGACGATCAGAAACAGCAATGCCCGCCAGAAATGACGGGCATCGGGGGCATTATTTGTGAAGACGCCTCTGCAGCCCTAGCCTGCTGCGTGCGCCGCCTGGCGCTGGCCGCCGTGAATTCCCTCGGCAAATTCCTCGATCATCTTACGATTGAAATCGGGAATGTCGTCCGGCTTTCGGCTCGTCACCAGACCGTTGTCGGTGACAACCGAACGATCTATCCAGTTGGCCCCGGCATTTTTCAGATCGGTCTTGAGCGAGGGCCAGCTTGTCATCGTGCGCCCCTGGACCCCGTCGGCTTCGATCAATGTCCATGGGCCATGGCAGATGGCCGCGATCGGTTTGCCAGCTTGCAAAAATGCGCGCACAAACTTCACCGCCTTGTCGTTCATCCGAAGCTTATCAGGATTAGCGACGCCGCCCGGCAAAACCAGGGCGTCGTAATCTTCCGCGTCGGTTTGATCCAGCGGCACATCGACGTCGAACGATTCGCCCCAGTCGGTCATCTTCCAGCCGCGCACCTTTCCCTTTGCGGGTGAAATAATGTCAGTTCCAGCGCCGGCATCCTCCAGTGCCTTACGAGGCTCGGTCATTTCCACCTGTTCAAATCCATCGGTAATCAAAATGGCTACCTTTTTTCCTTCAAGTCGAGGCATGATCCAATGCTCCTTTCTTTGCAGGCGCAAGGCGAGCAAAGCCATGTGCCCTTACGAGACCTTGAATGGTGCAACAGGAATGCCATGTGGTGGATGGCCTGCCTTGACCTTCGATAATCTTCTACATATCCAATCAAACCGTGCATAAAACAGTTGTTATCAATGCGGTTGGATTGACTCCGGCGCTGATCGGTCCGTTCACGCCAAAGCTCAAGGCGTTTCGCGACCAGGGAAAGCTGGCGCATGTCGGCTCGGTCCTGCCAGCCGTCACCACGACGGTTCAATCCACTTATCTCACCGGCACGTGGCCCAGCGAGCACGGCATCGTCGGAAATGGCTGGTATTTCCGCGATGAATGCAAAGTGAAATTCTGGCGGCAATCGAACAAGCTCGTGCAGCGCCCCAAAATCTGGGACCAAGCGAAGCAGGCCGATCCGACGTTCACCTGCGCGAATATCTTCTGGTGGTATGCGATGTATTCGTCGGCCGACTTTACCGTGACGCCGCGGCCGATGTATCCGGCGACAGGACTGAAGCTGCCGGATGTGTGGACCAACCCGCCGGAGTTGCGGTACTCGCTCCAGAACGAGCTGGGCATGTTTCCTCTCTTCAGCTTCTGGGGACCCAAGACCTCAATCAAAGCCACACAGTGGATAGCCGACGCGGCGATTCGCGTCGATGCCCAATATCACCCGACCTTGACGCTCATCTATCTGCCTCACCTCGACTATTGCATGCAACGGCGAGGAAGCGGTGCCGAGGCGTCGGCCGAAGATTTGCGCGAGGTGGATGCCCAAGTCGGCAAACTGATCGATTCTTTTGGGGGCCAACGCGCGCGAATTGTGATACTTTCTGAATATGGAATTACCGATGTCTCTCGGCCGGTGCATCTGAATCGAGTCTTACGCGAAGCAGGTTTGATCGCGGTTCGCGAGGAGCTGGGCCACGAATTGCTTGATCCTGGCCAGAGCAAAGCCTTCGCTGTGGCCGATCATCAAGTCGCGCACATCTATGTTAATGACAGCAGATGCTACAACCGCGTGAAAGAGCTGATTGCTTCTACGCCGGGCGTGGAGCGAGTGCTCGATGATGACGGCAAGCGGGAAGCGCACCTCGATCATCCACGCGCCGGAGAACTGGTTGCGATAGCGGCTCCGGATGCGTGGTTTACGTACTACTACTGGATGGACGATAACCTTGCTCCCGATTTTGCCCGCACGGTCGATATTCATCGCAAGCCCGGCTACGACCCCGCCGAGCTTTTCATCGATCCAAACATCAGCTTGCCGATGGCCAAGGCGGTTTACACATTGCTAAAGAAGAAGCTGGGCTTCCGTTACCTCATGGAATTAATCCCGCTCGATGCGAGCCTGGTGCGCGGCTCCCACGGACGCCTCGCCACCCGTCCCGAAGACGGACCCTTGCTGATAAGCAATCAGCCGCGACTTCTTCGCTCCAACTCAGTCGGCGCAACGGATGTAATGAGCGTGCTCTGGGACCATCTCACTGCCGGCTGATTTATTCCATCAAACGTTGAAAAAGGCTTATTGAAACATTTCGCGCTTTAGGCCATGAATGAAGCGCTGCCGGCGCGATATTAGTCGCCGCCGGCCGGAGATCCTTAATGATCAGAGTGGTTTGGCAGGATGCGCGCAGTCGCGTTTTGGTTATTGCGCTTTGCATAATTGCTCTTGCTTTGCCGGGCGCGTCAAAAGCGCAAGCCACCCGCCCTTCTGGCGTTTGGGTCAACGTGACGTCCAATGTCGGCGAGCCAAAGTGGGGCTACGCCGGCGTTACTCTCCTGGCCGCGGTCCCCGGCAGCAATCACATTATTGCAGGCGTCAGCGAAGCTGGGCTATGGGAAATGTCGGACGGCGGGAAGTCGTGGGTTAAACTCGGTGCCGCGGATGCCGTCCCGATCATGAATCGTCCCTATCAGATTGTCTTTGATCCCAAAGATTCGCGCATCTTCTGGGAAAGCGGCAACTACGCCGGGCCCGGCCTCTTCAAGACCACCGATGGAGGCAAAACTTTTCAGCCGCTTGGCAAACTCACGCATCTTGATGGACTGGGCATCGACCTCACCGATCCGCAGCGCAAGACACTTGTCGTCGGCCATCACGAGCAGCCATGCAGCGTCGAAAAATCAACGGATGGCGGACTAACCTGGACCAACGTCGGCCAGAGCCTTCCTGCCGACAGCAACTTCTCCTCAGATCCAATCATTCAAGACGCCAGCACGTTTATCGTGAATGCCGCCGGCTGGAAGAAAGATGCTTCATTTGGCATCTACCGAACCACCGATGCCGGCAAGACCTGGAAGAAGATTTGCGACCAGGGCCCGGCCGGGATTCCCTGCGTTACGTCAGCAGGAGCCATCTATTGGCAGGCACTATGGGCCAAAGGCCTGCTCAAGAGCGAAGACCACGGCCTGACCTGGAATCTCCTGCCCGGCCCCGTCAAAGAGAATCCCGTTGATCTGCCGAACGGAAAACTGATGGCTGCCGTCGATCGACAGCTCATGGTCTCTGCCGACGGCGGCAAAACCTGGCAAAAGACCGGCCCTGAAATTCCCTTCAAGCCCACCGGCATCTGCTTCAGTGAAAAAGGCCGAGCGGTCTATGTATGGCGATCGACCGAAGCTCGCGAAGATAATGTCATCCTCAAATGGGAAATGCCGTAAAGACAACTTTAGTATCGCACCCACGTCAGCCATGCCACGCCCATCGCGAGCGTCAGGATGGTGATCGGCACCCCCGCTTTGCAGTAGTCCCAGAAGGATACTTCCACTCCTGCGCGGCGAGCATTTTCAACGACGATCAGATTGGCGACCGAGCCGAGAATCGTGAGATTGCCGGCGAGCGTGCTGCTCATCGCCAGCGCAAGCCAAGCCGTCTGCTGCTGGGGCGCAGGGATCGCATGCATGACCGGCTCAAAGAGCAAAACGGCCGGCACATTGCTGACCAGGTTTGAAAGCAAAGCTGAAGCAGCGCTGAGTAAGTCTATTGGATGCGATAGCAGGATGTTCCAATGCTCCACGCCCCATCGGCTCACCACATGCATCTGGAACGCATGTACCACGATGAACAGGCCCGTAAACATCAGCAGCAGGCTCCAATCCACCTCTCGATAAATGCGGATCGGCTTGAGGCGGCTCAGCATCATCACTGCCGCTGCACCGAGGGCGACCAGCACGATTGGCAGGCCGGTGAAAAAAAGAACGACTGTTGTGAGCGCGACGATACCGCTTTTCCATTGCAGGCGAACCTGTGCGCGGTGATTGGGAATTCTTTCTTCGGCTTTGATGGATCTTCCCTTGAGGGCGCCGTCGCCCTCGAATGCAGACGCCAGTGAGCTTCGATAGATCAGCAGAATCACGACATAATCAATGACCAAGCCAAGCATCGCGATGGGCATCAGGTGAAGGGCAAAGTGCAGGTAGGAAATGTGTGAATGGGAGCCGATGAACATGTTTTGCGGATTGCCGGTGATGGTGCCGGATGAACCGATGTTGGCTGCCGTCGCGAGGCCGATGAGATGCGGCACCGGACGGTAGCCGAGCCGGCGAGTCAATTGAAGCACAAGCGGCGTCATTGCCAGACACACGATGTCGTTGACCAGAAACGCGGAGAGGATGCCTGAGAGAAGAATGATTGCCGCCAGCAATCCTCGCGGCGAAGCGATTCGATCCAGCGCCCAATGCGTCACGCGGACAAAAAAACCGCTGAGCCGGAGGAAACCTACGACAACCATCATTCCAAAGAGGAGGAAGAGCGTTTCGTAGTCGATCGAATTGGGCGCGGTCGCTTGTGATAGGCTCAACACGCCAGTGCAAAGCATGAGAGCCGCGCCGACGAAGGCGATGCCCGCGCGATCAAGGCGAAGCCTGGGAATTGTTCCCACCGCCAGAGCGAGATAGGTCGCTGTAAAGAGGACGGCGGTGAGCCACCACTTGATTGATTCGCTCAAAACGATTCCTTCCTGTGGTGTGCGGATCAAAAGAGCTTGGCGCAGCGATCAATCAGTAGCGTCGCAAAATCGCGTTTTTCCATAGCCGGCAATGATTCATTCCGTCCATCGGGCCAGAGCAGAACGGCCTGCACCCGCGCACTGTCCATCGTCGCAACGGGGTTATACACCATCAGATCGAGTTTCTTGCGACCTAGCTTCTGACGGGCCCGCTCAAGGTCGCCCTCCATTTCTAGACTGAAGCCAACGATTCGCTGCGAAGGAGACTTGGAGGCCGCAGCAAGCGCGACGATATCCGGCGTCGGTTCGCATTCGATTATCAATTTGCCCGCGCGATCCATTTTGCGCGGCGCAACAGAAATGGGCCGATAGTCGGCCACCGCCGCCGCCATGATCAGCAGATCATGCCGGGGAAACTCGCGCAGCACCGCCTCCTGCATCTGGGCAGCGGTTTCGACGTGAGTTGTTCGTACATCGGGCATGGCAATCGAAACCGGCCCCAGCACCATCGTGACCGAATGGCCCGCCGATACCGCAGCCTCGGCCAGAGCTGCGCCCATTTTCCCGCTGCTTCGGTTGCCGATATAACGCACCGGATCGATGGGCTCGCGCGTCGGCCCGGCTGTGATCAGAATCCGCATAAGAATCTGATTGTATCGCAGCGCTGCAAAACCGCGCATTTCCGGCGTCGGCTGGTTAGACTTTCCCGACTTGTTCCCGATCGATCGTTGATTGAAGGTGACCTGAAGTGGAATTGAAGTTGAAGCCCATCCTCTTTGCCTGCTTCCTTTTCGTGGCCGCGTCAAGCCCCATTGCATTGGGCGACTCGAACGACGATCTGGTCGATCCCGTCATCGTCGCCACTGCGCGCGAGCAGGTTTCCTCCGACCGCATGCATGTTGCGGTGCTTGCGATGGCGTTTTCTCCGGATGGCAAAACTTTCGTTTCGACCAGCGCTACCGATCCGACCATATATTTTCGGAAAATGCCTGCAGGGCAGCTTGTCGCGCAGGTGAAGGCGCGGGGCAAAGGCGTGCGAAAGATCGAGTTTACGCGCGATGGCCATCGCATGGTCGCATTCGGCGACGAGATCGCCGTCTGGGACGTCAAGGAACGCAAGATCATCTCGCACTGGCGACTCCGAGGCTATGCCACGAGCTATGCCCTCTCACCCGATGGCACAATTGTAGCCATTGGGCAAAACGCGAGTCTGTTGGATCGAACAGGCATTCTCGAACTTCGCGATGCGCAAAACGGACGACTCCTATGGGAGTCTGGCGTGCCGAACTACGCCGCCATGGGTGGGCTTAGCCTGGCTGGCATCGCACTCAATACCCTCGCGCCCGGCGGATGGATCCTCGCCCCTCACGCTCTTGGCCAGGCCATCACGGTTGCAGTGAAGGAAAACGGACAGTCCGTGCGCGGCATCGAGTTCCCATCCGAAGGAGATTTCGTTGCGTCGGCCGTGCAGTCTTCCTCAAGGTCCGCAAACCAGCATCTGCGAGTTTGGAAGACCTCGAACGGGTCGCTTGTCACCACCCATCTTTTGTCCGGCGCAACCTCGGTCGAATCGATCGCAATGCTGCCTGCGTCCGATCAAGCAACTGTTCTGATGGGATGCGATTCCTTTGATCTGCCGGACGGAAAGCAACGCATCATTGCCGGCCCAAGGCCACTGATGGCGGCGCTCTCAAATCCCCGGCGAATGCTCGCGCAGGGAAACTGCGGACCGGCGGTTATCGATCCGCAAAGCAGTAAGACCCTGTTTACGTTGCTCGACGAGAGTGGCCAATCACCCGTGCTTGCGGTGATTTCTCCAGATGGAACATGCGTAGCCGGCAGCGATCTATCGGGCAAGATCACGTTCTGGAGCACGAGCCGGGCGACAGTGGCTGCGGTGCATCGGCTGCCGGTACTGCGCTGCCAGTTGATTTTGGATCGCACGGCTTATCTGCCTGGCGAAAGCGTCGAGTGGCGCTGCCGATTGACGAATGTGAGCGATAAACCAGTTCCGGTCTACGCGTCCACGAAATCGCCCGATCAATCAGCGATCACGCTCCGATTGCGATCGCTTGGTCGGCTGCGGATTGCTCGGCCTTCGCCGCATCCGATCAACATCGGTTCACCAACGATGGTCGCGCCGGGCGCTTCGATCGAACTAAGATTTGTTTCCCCCGCGCTTGGCGTCATCGCAGCCGGCCAGGGCGAAACCTATCGGATGGATTCGCAATCCAGTGCGGATATCGCGTATGTCGAGTACGACCCACCGACCGGCGCGCCGCCTGAAGCAGGTGCGAGAATGATTTCGCAGCCCTTGCAGCTTCTCCGCGATCCCGGGCCAGCCTTTTCTCATCCGGTTTATTCAGATTGGATCAAGTCTACAGACGGCGCAATCGCTGTTCGTCTGCATCTTGATTCGGCTCTCTTCAGTGGAAACGGCAATGTCTTCGTTCACGGCGAAATCCGAAACGACGCCGATCATCCGGTGACGATCCGCGTGCCGGAGGATGATCTGTATGCTTCAATGCGGGTCGAGGGGCCGGCAGGTGTCGCTCCGCCGGCAAAACCCTTCTCGCGATTTCCGCGATTCATCACTCTGCAACCTGGAGCGACATCGCCGCTCTATGGAATTGTCGATGCCGACCGCTTTCCTCAATCGGCCGGCCTCGGGCAATTCGAAATTCGCTACGCCTTTCACAGTTTCGGCGGAAAAGGTAGCTCCAATCTGTGGACGGGCGATATCGCGGTGCCCCCACTTCGATATTGGCGTGTAGACCATCTGTCGGATGCGCCCGCCGAAGCGCTGGGGCCGGGACAAGAGTCATCAGCTTCCGCAGGAAAGTAACTCGATCAGCATCGAATTGCGCATGGGAAGCGGCTATCCCCGGTGCTTATACTGATGCCGCAGAGAGTCTCGATCCGCAAATGCGATGACACAGCAGGCTCCAGCTTCAGGCATGTCGCACTGGATTTATCGAGCGCTCATGCTCCTCATCTTGGCCGGCCTCACATGGCTCGGCATGGATCAACTCCGGCCGCCAGCGTGTGAAACTTCAGATCGAGTCGATCGATTCTCCTGCGATCGGGCGATGGCGCATATTCGCGCGATTGCGAGTCAGCCGCATCCGGTGGGCTGGATAGCGGATACGCAAGCGAGAGATTATCTGGTCAATCAGCTCGAGCAGATGGGGCTGTTGGTGCGCGTGCAGAAGGCGCGCATTCACCCGCCGATCGTATGGGCTCCCTTTGCTTATAACATCATCGCGCGCCTGCCGGGCACGCATCGTGGGCCGGCGTTGATGCTCTGCTGTCATTACGATTCGGTGATGTGGGGGCCGGGGGCTTGCGACGATGGATTGGCGGTCGGCGCGCTGCTGGAAACGATGCGGGCGCTCAAGGCAGGGCCGCCCCTGCGCGACGACGTGATTCTGCTGATCACCGATGCCGAGGAACTGGGCATGCGCGGGGCGGAGGGTTTCGTCGATTCCGATCCCTCGGCCAAAGAGATCGGCTTGGTCTTGAATTTCGACGCGCGGGGCACCGGTGGGCCGTCGATTATGTTTCAGACCAGTGACGGGAACGCTGAGATGATTGGGGTCTTTGCCTCAGCCGCGCCCTATCCAGTCGCCACTTCGTTTGCCGGCGACGTGTACCGCCGCATGCCCAACAACACCGATTTTACAATTTTTTCCGATGCCGGAATGAAGGGGCTGAACTTCGCGTTCATCGGCAATTACGCGTACTACCACACGCCGGGAGATAACCTCGAGCACCTGGACCGACGCACCCTTGCCCATACCGGGTCCTGTGCCCTCAGCTTATCTCGAAAGTTCGGCAATCTCGATCTATCCGCGATCCGCGCCGGGCCGGGCGCGCCGGATGACATCTATTTCACGGCTTTCCGCGGCCTGCTGATGCACTATCGCCAGGGATGGGGCATCGTGCTTTCGGCGATTCTGCTTTCGCTCACGACACTCGCTTTGATCGTTGCCCGCCGACGGCATTGGATCACCACAGGCGGAACTTTGGCCTGCGTCGTTCGGCTCATCGTCGGAACGGCAATCGCCGCGTTCCTGGTATGGATAGGCGTTCGGATCGTCGTCGGAAGAATCGGAAAGCTGCCGACGGACCAGCATCGCGATGCGATGGAGTATGCTGAGATCGCTTTTGCACTTCTTGCTACAGTCACGACCTTGTGCTTCATGCTGATTGGCCGGAGACGACCTGCCGCAAATAATCTGGCGGCGGCGGGGTTGGGCATCTGGGCACTGCTGGCAATTCCTGTTTCAATCTTCTGCCCGGGGGGAAGCTATCTGGTTTTCTGGCCGGCTATTGCGGCTTTGATTGCATTTTGTGCGATCGCTCCGAACAGGCTTGCTCCATGGGCGAGGCTGCTCATTGCAAGCGCAGCTTCAGTGCCGGTTCTGTTCCTGATGCCGCCGTCGATCGATCTGTTTATGACGGCTCTAACCTATCGTGGAGCGTACGTGATCATGCCATTGATCAGTCTGACCCTCTGGTTGCTTGCCAGCACCGGAGCGATCGAGATGCTGGGCGTGGCGGGACATTGCCGGAGCAAAGATGAAAGATAGGGCCAGTCGACGGGCGATGCCGAGGATGAGCGCGGTCCTTCTATTCTGTTCCCTTGCTGTAGCGGCTCACGCAGCCATTAATGAGACGGGCATTGAGGAGCCAAACCTTGCTGGCTTCGATCGCCTCATGCGCGAGTTCATGGCAGAGAACCATGTGCCCGGCGCGGAACTGGCCGTCGCTCGACATGAAAAGCTCATCTATGCCCGTGGATTTGGATTGGCTGGCACCGCGACGCACCAGCCGGTCGAACCCACATCCCTCTTCCGAATCGCCAGCATCACCAAGCCCTTCACGGCGGTAGCGGTTTTGCAGCTCGTCGAAAAGGGCAAACTGAAGCTAAACGATCGTCCATTTGAAATGCTCGGGCTTGTTCCGTTTCTCGAATCGGGCGCGCAGGTGGATAAGCGGATCTATCGCAT
>JANWHF010000167.1 GCA_025450555.1 Tepidisphaeraceae bacterium
ATTTTTGCAAAAAATTGTTGTGTTACGCAGGCTCCGTCTGATAACATTACCCCCGCCTCAGGGCTCACAGGGGAAAACTCACTTCGGGAGGTGTCTCGTGAAAAAGTTGATGGCTCTCGGCATCGTATGCCTTTTGGGTGTTTCGGCTTCGTCACGCGCGGGCAGTCTGTCGGGCGGTGGCGACGCATTTCTTTTTAACTTCGACGAGAATGGGCATGGCACGATCGCCGTCAATGGCGGAGCCACCCAGAACGTCGTCGGCCAGATGCTGCCTGACCCAACCGGCCGCGTCGCAGGGAATGTGCTGACTTACGTCTTGCCTGCTGCAGCAGGTCCCTTTACTGATGGGGACGTCCGCATCTGGGACGACACGGCCCATACGACGCTCAGCGATCTCTTCGTATTTACCGACGTCAATGGCACGCTCAGCGGTTTTACCGGCGACCGACTTATCTTCCTCTCGCAACGCGGTCAGGGCTTCCAGGCCGATACGGGTTTCGGAAATATCAACCCAGCGAACGACCCGAACGCGAGCGATAGCGGAGGAATCATGGAAGTGGGCGGAATCATCCACTGGCTGCCGGACGGCGTGCCCTATTCCCCCACCTCTCCTCCCACTTTCGGCGGCAATGAATATATCGCGATTAGCGACCCGGCGCCCCTTCCTTCGTCGGTCTGGACGGGCGGAGCCTTACTGGGCATCCTTGGTCTTGGCAGCCTGGCGCGCCGGCGCTGCCCGAAATCTGCGATCTAGTTTGGACTTGAGCTATCGCCCATTGAACTTACGAACCCCAGTCGACATTGGCTGGGGTTCTTTTTTGCGCAGGTGAAAAGTAAATACTCTAATTAATTCGCCATCCCCTGTTGTGTCGCGATTGGGACATACCCAACTTCGAGCCCCGGCGGCGGCGTAACCACCAGCGCTGGGTCGATCTGGGCCAGCGTGCCCACTTTTGGGGGAGGTAGATAATCGCGGTCTTTGGTCCAGGTACGATGCAGCTTTTCGACGCGAGCCTGCATGGCTTCACGCTCCTGATCGGTCAGATCGGCATTCAGCAGCGCGGGTTGGTCGGCAAAGCGATACCAGTAATAGGTGACGATACTTCCGTCGCCGAGCTGGGCGGTGAAGGGGCCGGCTTTGGGGCCGGGTTTCTTCCAGCAACTCTGCGGATCATCGGGCGTGATAAACGACTGTTCACGACGTTCTTTGGGTCGATCGAAGTGAAGTGATTGGAGTCCGGTTTCTGCGGGAACTTCTTCAACATGCACAGGCATCCAGCGCGGCTTCTTTCCAGTCTCTTTCGTGAGACGGAAATACTGTGGAAGCGTCACCAACTGGCCCGTTTTCGAGCGGCCCTCTGAAACGATTTTGTCATTCCAGTGGTAGCCGAACGTGTGCGGATCGAGCGCAAGCGGAGTGGCGAAGGTATCCCACGCCAGCGGCACCTGCTGATCTTTGGCAGCGCCATCGGCGTAGATCTTCCAGGTCGCCTGGCCACGTCCGGTGAAGGTATGGATAACCGATGCATCGGAATCGATTGCGCCGGTGACCGGATTCCCGCCTTCAAACCAGGCTTTCACGCCGTCCCAGAGCGCATGTTTGTTGTAAGAGGTGATTTGATGCACCAGCACGCTGTCGCCGTCGGCGCCGCGCGGGAACATCGTCGGAGCGATCCTGGCGTAGACCTGGCCGTCTTTGTCGGTGCCGAGCGATGCAGGGATGAATTGAGTTTCCATCTGCACCGCGCGATTGGGATTGGATGGACGACTGTCCAGGAGCAGCCCGCTCAATCGCGACTCATCCAGAGCCGCGCGTGACCAGAAATAGGGAGTGAAGAATGCCACTGGCCCTTTAAAGCTGGCGGTGTTCAGGAACAAGGTCCAGCAGTTTTCACCGGTGGGAATGTTCTTTCCGCCCGTGGTGGGTTTGGCTTTTGCAAGCGGCAGCGGCAGGAAGCCGTAGCCGAACAATTCTCCGGCGGTGCCTTGCTTAAGATTGAGCCCATCAGGCGGAAACAGCAGCCACGGGCTGAGCTGAGCGATGCCGTATTGCCCTTTGGGGTTGTTCCAATCGGTACCCTTGCCCGCGCCCGGTCCGTTGGCCCATTCGATGAAATTCGGGGCAACGCCGCCCATGATGAATTTGGGAGTCTCGGTGGCAAAGTGCGTCCCCCGCCACCAGCCCAGCCCACCTTCGATATCGGAATAGAGTTTCTCCGGAGCCTTGCCCTGATACTGCGCAAACATCCACGTCCCGAAAAGCCCCGATTGAAACCGATGCCCCGGATAGGTCTTTAAGAGCGGCCAAGCCGCGACATACATTGAGAAGCCGGCATTGAAGGATTGCGGAACTCTCTCGTTTGGGACAAGCAGGTAACCGGCCATCTCGCCGGGCTGGACTCGACTGCTGTTTGTTGCGAGCAGCCCCTTCATCGCTTCGCCCATCGCCGCGCCGATCAGGTAATACGTTTCGGCGTTGCAGTTCCAGTGATAAATCTGACTGTTGGGAGATTGCTCGGGCGACCGCCAGAATTGGCGCGTCGCGACGAAGGCGACGTTACCCTTGAACTCCGGATTTTCGGCCACCGCCGCTTGCGCCGCCATCAGGGCCAAGGCTCGTCGATTCTTCTCTTGCGGCCCGCCCATCCCGGTTTCCGCGATCACAAACGGCAGCTTGGGCGCGCCCAGATCCTTGCGCATGTCGCGGATGAAATGGGCCATATTACTTTCGTACTCGGCGGTAAATTGCTCATTGATCCGATCGTTCCATCCCTGGTGCCAGGCGAATCCCGTCAGCACATAGCGTCCATCGCTGCCGGGCACGAGGTCTTTGATGTGAGCCAGCGCCGCCTTCGTCTGCGTCACCGTTTCGCGGTAGTACCTGCCGACGATACTCGGATCTTTTGCAATCTCCGCATCGGTCTTTGCCCCAAGTGAGTAGCTCGGCTTGCCTGCGCTGGGCGGACGGAAATCGACTGCCAGGCTTTTGCCGCCCCAGGCACATTTGATCAGCAGCACCGGCTCATCCAGCTCATCGCCCATGACCCAACCGAAACCCAGTTCCGGACCCATCAAATCGGGATCCGCCCCGTAACCCACCGTGAGCGGCCCCTTGCGATCGAGATACGAAATCCAAACGTCATCTCGCTTACGAAACCGCCGCTGAGCGTCGACCAATTCCGAAAAGCGCTTGGAGGTTTCCGGGTCCTTCACAAGGAATTCGAGCGACCCCCTGCCGCCGTTGCGCTTCGGATCGGCCCAAACGAAGCCGTGCCCTTCCATGTTGGACTGGCCAGCCAGAATGAAAACGCGAACGGGCTTAGGCGATTGCGCCTGTGCTGAAGTGCTAAACAAAGCGATTGCGAACAGTGCCGTGCCAAGCAGTGAAATTGTCGCTTTCATGGCGTCCGTTCCCAGGTTGCATTGACGCAGAACTCGTCAATTGTGGATACAGCTTTCGGAATGAGTGCGGAGGTTCGCTCTATCCCGCCTTTTTGGCAATCATCTTCTTTACCGCCGGCACGAGTTCAATCGGAACGGCCAGCATCGTGAATCGCGGGTCTTCGTAAGCCGCATCGTCTTCGCGCGCGGCCTGCTCGTCGGTTTGATTCTCGTAATGATCGAGCAGCGCGCGGACTCTCTTTTGGTTCCACCCTTTGGGAAATCGATTAACGGTCTTTTTCCTACCGGCCTTCGGCTGCTTCTTCATCGTCGTCCTCGCTTTCGCATGCGCCGGCGAAAGGCGGCCAGTGCTTGCCAACAACATCGTACGCCGTCACCACAAATATACCCGATCCGTCCTCATCTTCGACAATAATTACCTTCAGCAGCCGGCCCGCGGTGGTGCGGCCGATGATTACGCGCGAGTTGTTCGCTCCGGGTCGATTTTCAAGTGGATGAGCGAGCACTTCCTCGACTTCTATCTCCCGCACGCCATGCCCATAAATGTGCGGCAAACCGGTGTCGGGGTCGTGGTAATAGCGAATAACGTTGCTCATGAACGAAGCTGGTCCTGCAGTCCCGCGTCCTTGAGTGTTTTCTGAAGACTGGTTAGCTCGTTCAGATGCTCGGAACGAAAATCAAATGAATTCGTCATGACTCAGTTTGGCGGTGATGTATGGCACGCGCGGCCATATCTCCGCATCCCAGCCGAACAACATGGCAATGTGAAGGAAGCTCGCCAAGTCTTCTTCCTCATGTTCCAGGAAAAGATGGCCGGGAGCTTCGTCCATGAGGAGACGGTCCCCGTACGACTGACGGACATGATAGTACAGGTGCCAATTATTGCTCGACGGCCAAATTTCCGACTCGGTAACCCGAAGCAGGCACGACCGGCGGGACGTCAGAGCACTCGCAACTGTGCGTGCAAGATACAAGAGCCGACCCGATTCCTTTGGCAATTGTACCGACAGCTCGTGAATTGATCCTGAGGGACTTGCCAATGTGGCAATCCAATCGTCGCAAGCTGAAGGCGTTAAGAATCGCATGTTGCAAAGTATATTCGTTCTTCTCGTTTCGTCGCACAGGCAGGAAAGAATTTCAATTCTTCGCATCTCCGCAGCTATTTGTCTTTAGCGACATACACGCCATCCCAATCCGCGGCCGGTGGGTCGTGGTGGAGCTTTTCGGCACGCTTGATCAGCGCGGAGACGGGGCCATCACCTGGGTATTGCTGGTGGGCTTGGGTAAGTATGTCGAGGGCGGCATCCCATTTCTGCTGGACGTAGAGTTTAAATGCCTGGTCATATTTGGCGGCGCGATCGACGAGGCTCGCATCTTCTTTGCCTTCGCTCAGCAACTCAAAAACTGATACCGGCTTGAGCTTTCCTTTGACGCGCAGCAGATCGAGCTGACGGATGAGAAATTTACCATTCAGCAGCGCGGCGGTGGATTCGGAAATCAAAATGCGCGAGCCATAGAACTTGTTGGCGCCTTCGAGTCGGCTGCCGAGGTTGACCGAATCGCCCAGGACGCTGTAGTTGAATTTTTGCGGCGCGCCCATGTTGCCGAAGACCATGGGGCCGGAGTTGATGCCGATGCGCGTCAGCAGATTGGGCGCGCCCATCGAAGCCAGATCGCGTTGGATCTCTGCTTCGCGCTTCTGCATCGCAAGGGCCGCCCGGCAGGCGCGAGCCGCATGACCGGCCTGGACGATTGGCGCATTCCAGAAGCTCATGATGGCGTCGCCGATGTATTTATCGAGCGTACCGTTGTGGGCGAGGATGATGGCTGACATCTCGCCGAGGTAGAAGTTCAGCAGCTCGCTGAGCTTTTCCGACTCCATCG
>JANWHF010000168.1 GCA_025450555.1 Tepidisphaeraceae bacterium
GGCCAATCGATGGGAAGGTCACGCGGCGGCTTAACGAGCAAAATTCATGCGTTGGTCGATAGCAATGGTCTGCCGGTAGGCTGGCGCTGAGCCCCGGGGAGGCCCATGAGTTCGACTTGCGGGAAAACTGCTGTCTCGTCTGAAATCCGGGTCAATGCTGCTTGCGGACCGTGGCTATGATGCTGACTGGATCAGAGAGCTTGCCATGAAGAAGGGCGCGTGGGCCAACATCCCGCCGAAAAGCAATCGCAGCGATCTGATCTGCTTCAGCCCTTATCTCTACCGCGCCCGCAACCGGGTCGAGCGGTTCTTCAACAGGATAAAACAATGTCGCCGGGTTGCACCGCGCTACGACAGGCTTGCCGCCAACTACCTTGCCTTCGTTGAGCTTGCGTCAATCAGGCTATGGCTGCGCCTTAATGAGTCCGCGTCCTGGATGAAAGGGACGCCCTTTCCAATTGGCAAGCATAGGCGCGTAGAGGAAAAGACCCGCTGATCGGATCACAAAACTTGTTACTGATCAGCTTGCTGAAATTCATAGAAATGCCGTCTGCACCTGCCACGTTATCCGCCTGGTCGGACCAGCCGAATTGAGCGCAAACGACATCCTTTTCGAGGGTGCGATTGAATCTTGCGCGCGCCCGGATAGCCCCTTCGGGAGAACGGATGATGACCCAGTCAAGTTCCTCAATGTCGCGTACTCTCGCCGTATCGGGATGCACCTCGATGAGTGGATCTGGCATTTTGTTACGCAGACTGGGGAGATTTCGAAACTGACTATGGCAAAAATGGATCCATTTGGCCGATGTCAGTTTCAATTGAAAGCCCTTTCGCCATTCTGGATGGTGGTCCACGCTGGCGGTGGGCGCCACATAGTCTGGCAAAGCCGACTGGCCAATATCGTGCAAGATCTGCGAATAGATTTCAACACGGCCGGTGGGCGTGGCAAAGCCATGCTGCCTGTATTTTCGATATTCCATCGCGAGAGGAAGCGCGACGCCTTCCGGATGCTCCCGCAGCGTCTCCAGCGTCACGCGCGACGGCTCCAGCATGTGCTCAATGCCTGCGTCGATATCGCCACTGAAGAATTGGTCCTCAAGACCCAGGCGCTGCGCCAGCTCGAAAGCAATCCACGTATCCGAACGGGACTCGCCGCGCGGTGGCACGACCGCCTTCCGTAACTGCAAGAGCGCGTCGGCTTCCTGGCTTACGCGAAACCCATCCGCGATCCCTTCACGCTCCCATGCCGACGATACTGGCAATACCACGTCGGCTTCGCTGGCCATCGGGGTAAGGAACAAATCGCAATGGACATAGAAATCGAGTTTTCGTAGCGCGCGCACACCCTCATCGGGGCTGGGGCGGCTGAGCAGAAGATTAGATCCGAAAGCCACCAACCCTTTTACCGGGTATGGCTGTTCCTCGAGAATGGCCCGATACAGCTCACGCGTCGTGATCCAGCCGTTTTTCGCTGGACCGAGGGGGCGTTCCGTCAATCCGAGGGTTTTGGCGTGCTGCGCGGGAGAGATGAGGTCGCGGCCGAATACGTTGTTCAGTTTCGGCTTGGCAAAATAGACGTTCCCGCCCGGTGCATCGATGTCACCGGTGAGGGCATACAAAAGGCACATCGCCCGGCTGGTTTGCGTCGCATTGGTACTCTGCCCGACCCCGGACCATGCGTAGTAGGAAACCGGCCTGTGTGCATACAGCATTTTCGCGACAAGTCGAATCTGTTCGGCCGGCACGCCCGTAATCTGCTGCATTCTCTCGGGAGAATACGTCCGGCACAAGTTCGCGTACAATTCGAACGCCGGCCGGCAGGTGATCTGGCCGTGCAATGTGTCGAGTTCAAACGTGCCAGCCAGGGAAAGTTGAAACGATGCGTCCTGTCGTGGTTCGCGACCGCAAACTACGGGGCGCCCGGCCGCCCCATCCCATGCCACGTAGTGGTCTGCACGGCCGTCTTCTTTCAAATCGGATTCGGCTAGGTAACGTCCATTGTCGTCCCGAATCAGAAACGGGCCGTTGCTCCAGGCAGAGATGAAATCACGATCGTACCATCCGCGTTCAATCATGACGCCGGCGATGCCCAATGCCAGCGCGCCATCGGTGCCCGGCCGCACCCGCAACCACTGGTCGGCCTTATGCGCCAATCCTACTTGCCGTGGATCGATGACGATGAGCTTCATGCCGCGCTTCTTCGCCTCAGCAATTGCCGAGGCTTGTGCCAACCAGCAGTTTGTCGGGTTGAATCCCCACAGCACCAGGCACCCGGTGCGTTTGAAATCCGGCATGCCGCTGTCGGCGCCAAAGGTGAAGGCGGTGGCGAAATCCTTGTGCCAATTGCAGACATGGGTCGTCGCAACCGCGTTAGGGCTGCCAAAACCATTGATCAGGCGGTAGATCCACGGCATTGCGTCGCTGATGGCGGTGCCGCTGGACGTGGTGACGCTGAAGGCGACAGCCTCGGGGCCGAACTGCTTCGCCGTTTCTTTCATGCGGCGGGCGGTGAAGCTCAGCGCCTCTTCCCACGAAATATCTTGCCACCCCGCGTCTGGGTCGCCCTTCGGGCGAGTTCTTTTAACGGGTGTCAACAGGCGATCTGGGCTGTTAACAAGCTCGGGCGCTGCCTTGCCCTTGATGCAGAAATTCCTGCCGGTCGGATGGTTCGGGTCTGGATCGACCTTGGTCAAAACACCATTTTCGACCGTGGAAACACACCCGCAATGTGAGATGCACAACGCACAGTATCCTCGGATACGCTGCAGAGTCATAGGACATCGTCCATATCGACAATCCAACACCAAAATGTGGCCGCCATTGCCGAGGCGATCAAGTTAGTGAAAAAGTGCAGATACCCTTTTCTGTGACAAAACAGGTTCAGTCAATCACAACATCATAGAAACTTGACGGGGATTACCCTCGAAAAAGATTACGCCCGCTGTCCAGGCCAGCCTTGCGTGGAGCTGATATGCGCAATGGACGTTACCTTGCTCTCTAACCTTAACTTTCCGTCGAATGGTGTCGCCCATTCAGCCGCGTCAGCAATCCGTCCGTCAGTCTTGCGCCGTCGTGATGATCCTCATACAGGCGAGGGCGGCGTCCTAGTCGGTCGTAAACGTGTTTGGGAACTGCGCTCGAATTCGGCTATTTACGCTGGCAGAAGATACTGATGGGTTCGGCCATGCTCAAGCTGGCTCCGCCAATTTGGACGTTGATCTACATCCTGCTCTGCGTGGCGCTGAGCTGGTCGCTGGGCTGGCCAACCATTCCGGGCTTGCCGCTTCCGCCGCTGGGAATAGCTTTTGTGGTGCTTGCCCTCATCCCCCCGGTCTGGGCTTTCGTCCTGTTCCGGCGTGAGGACACCGAAATCAACCCGACGTCGCCGGCCAATCGCAAACTTGTCATCCGCGGTCCCTACCAGTTCACCCGTAACCCAATGTATCTGGGCCTGGTCACATTCTCTCTGGGCACTGCCGTATGGATCGGCTCCTGGCCAATGCTCATGGCGCCTCTCGCCGTCTTCGCTACCGCCAATTGGGTTCACATCCCCTTCGAGGAAGCCAAGATGCGCCGCCAGTTCAGCGCGGCCTATGGCGACTATGTCGCGCGGGTCCGGCGCTGGGTGTAAGGCGACACCGGGACATGGATTTGTCCCGGCATCGAGAGCAGGCACCCCGAATTGGCGGATCGAGAATTTCCCGACACTCGACCAGACGCAAAGCGCTGCGGCCTCTAGTCCGACGTCATTGGCCGCAACAGTCTCGGGCAAAGTCTGGCTGTTCACGCTTGGCCGGAGGACGGCACGACGCCTAGCGGCACCAAGGTCGCTGAGGTCGGCCTGGTGCCAGTCTTCGCGGCGCCCAATATCTGGTGCGGATCAATTACGCTGGCGGTCCGTTCGGCTCAAAAATGCGGGTGCATTGACGTCGCGGCTCCGAGTCATTCTATGTGCTGGCTGGCCAGGCCGGCCAACGAACGACGCACGGCGAAAGCCGCACGGAAGCTGGTTAGTTAATGGTCGGCCACGGTCCGGACATGCCATCGAGATATTCAGCAGCGGGACGACCGACCTGGATCATTCTGATGTTTCTGCTGGATGCGACCAGACCGGCCCCGGTGCCGGCCAAGCTTGAGTGAAAAACACGTCGCCTTGTGGTACGTCGCGTCATTTCACTGCGATGCGGAATTTCGGGGCAGGGCCGTAGTCAGGTGCGGCGCTTGGCAGATCGATCGGTTTTGCGCTTTCGTTGACTACTCAAAAGGCGCCAGCCCGCAAGTTAGTCAATCACCCCCGCGGATGTTCACCTCGGGCGATCATCAGGTGATGTTCCTGGTGATGCATACCGCGGGTCATCACTCCGATGAATCCAAACGCCCGCAGCTTATTTAGATCTTTCGCGGGCACGACTACCGACATCACGGCCCCACTGTCCGTCTTCGCCGCTGTTATCTTCCAACCTCCGATGCCATTCATAATCGCAGCATGCGCCATCACCATGCGCTGGATCGACTGCTTCACCTCGCCGTCGCCGTTTGCAGCAAACTTGATGCCACCATCGATTGGTGTACTTTGCACCTGGGCGCGAAGGGTGACGTTGTCCATGTCGATCAGGTGCTGTCGTAGCGCGCCAATGTCTACCTTGCTCCAGTCGGTCTTAGGATTCGATTCAAGGATCTCGACGATCTCCTGAATCGCCGCGAAGGCTCCTTGACCCGGTTGAGTGGGGACAGCGAGAGCGGATGTCGCTGGTCCCGCGGTCATGTCGCGATGATGATAACTGGACTGCGCATAGGCGCTAGCCGGCACACCCAGAGCAATAAGAATCGCGGCCACGCGGAACATGGTAACTCCTTTGGTTACGTACCTCTTGTCATCGACCTATATAACGGAACATGATCGATTTGGCCGAATTAAACCATATTTTGACGGGCTTGCGGCCCCGCGAGCGGCATTTCGACAGCGGCCAGCCCCGGTTCATCGCGGCGATCCGGTGAAGAATCATATGTCATTTTGGCAGGCTCGGTTCCTCTGGTCCGGCATCAGGCCGATGGGAACGCCAGGACGTACGCGAAGGCGTCTCTCAGAAGCTGCTCGCAATATCCTGACCTCAGCAATATGTGGGCCGGTTATCTTGCTCATCAATTCCAGGGAGCGCGGCTTCGCGCGGAGTTCTCTCGTTACAGTGGCTAAAAAAGGCTCGACGCGTGGCCGGCCTGGAATGGCGCCAGGCACTGCCACCGTCGCGTGCAATTGAACTACCTGAACAAAGCTCCCGTCATCATCGCAACGCAGGTCACAAGTCCGGTTGCGGGTATCCATATCGGGACCGTGACATGCGGAGTATTCGAGGGAGCGCCGCGATACTTCAGCCGCAGCAAGGCGAGATTGACGAGCGCGAAGACTGCCAGTGTCGCCAGAGAGGTGCCTTCTGCAAGCGGCGTCAGCGGCACCAACAACGCCAACGGAACAACCATCCCGGCAATGCAGGCGGTGGCAATCAGGGGCGTGCCGGTCCGGGAATGTACCCGCGCAAAAATCGCCGGGAGCTCGCCTTGGCGTGCGATCCCGTAGACAACCCGGGCCGCCATCGTCATCTGTGCAAGGATGGTGTTCAGCGTCGCCACGATGGCGATCGCGCTGATCGTCGCCGGACTGACACC
>JANWHF010000169.1 GCA_025450555.1 Tepidisphaeraceae bacterium
ATGTTGGAGGATTTCGCGTGAGCAGTCGCTCTCAAAAAGTTGTCGATTCGTTGGATGCTCGACCCAAGCACCGCAAGCAGGCCGTTCGACGCGCTGCACATCAATTTGTCGAGCTTCTGGAATCAAGGACATTGCTGACGAGCGTCATCAGCCCCGTCGCCGACACGTTCGTGCGCGAGCACGATTTTGCGCTGACGAATTTTGGCGCATCGCCCCTGTTGATTGTCAAGCAGGCACAGACCGGCGACACCCGCGTCACATTCCTGAAATTTGATCTTTCCGGCATCACCACGGTTGGTAATGCGGTTCTGCAGATGACCGGCAAACTTGGGAACCAACTGGCCTCGCCCGTCAGCACCGGCGTGTTCGGCGTTGCCGATTCCTCGTGGGTCGAGGGCGATGGCTCTATCGTCAACCTCAATGGCGACGGCTTCGATACCGACAACAGTCCGGTCGGTGAAATGACCTGGAATAATCAGCCCGCGGTTTCGACCGGCGCGCTCTCCACGGTCAACGTCAATCGCGACACCTACCAGACATACCAGTGGGATGTCAGTTCTTATCTGCAAGGCCAGATCAATGCGGGTAACACGCAGGTGACCCTGGCTGTGGAAGATCTCGCGCCGGCCGTCGTGATCACGCAGTTCCTCTCGCGCGAGGCGACGGGGCCAGGAAGCGGGCCGGAGCTGATTATTTCCGGCACTTCTTCATCGCCACCTTCCGCGGTTATTTCCGCTCCAGACATTACTTCGCCCAGTTCAGGCGAATCGATCAGCGTCACGTACACGAGCGCCGCCGGAATCGATGCTTCGACGATTGATGCCGGCGATCTCCAGGTGAATGGTCCAAATGGCGCACTTCCGGTCACCGGCGTGCAGGTGAGCGGAAGTGGAAGCACCGTCACGGCTACCTATTCCGTTTCCGCCCCGTCGGGCACGTGGGGCCCGAATGATAACGGCGCCTACACAGTTTCACTCGGCCCCAGTGCCGTGCAGGATCTCAGCGGAGCATCGATTTTGCCGACGCTCGGCTCTTTCCGCGTCACGGTGGGCGATACGACTCCGCCCACAGCGGTCATCTCCGCCCCGGATGTGACCAGCGGCGGAGCAGGCGGCTACAGCTTCAGCATCACCTATACCGACAACGTCGCGGTCGATCCCTTATCGATCAACACCGACAACGTCAGCGTCAGCGGCCCCAATGGTCCGCTTTCGATTACAGCTGTCAGCGTGAGTTCAGGAACTCCTTCGGGGACAATCGTAGCCACTTACACGGTTCAGGCGCCCGGCGGCAGCTTCGACGCGTCGGACAATGGAAGTTACACCATCGGGCTGCATTCGGATCAGGTGCTCGACACCGCCGGTAATCCCGCGCCGGCAACGAACGGCAACTTTACTGTCGCCATAAGCGTTCCAGATACGATCGCTCCGACCGCGCAGATTTCCGCGCCCAATGTTTCTTCGCCGGGCGGGACTTCCGAATCGGTCACCGTTGTGTACAGCGACAACGTCGCTGTGCAGGCGGCCTCCATCGATCCGAGCGACATCAGCGTTGTCGGGCCGGGCGGCGTCACGCTCAATGTTTCCGGTGTCAGCATCAATCCGGTGAGTGACTCGGGAATCATTACCGCAACGTATATCGTCGCTGCGCCAAGCGGTTCCTGGAGTGCAGCGAACAATGGCACCTATGTCATTACGCTCAACGCCGGAGCCGTCGCCGACACTTCTGGCAATGGCGTCGGATCGATCAGCGGATCGTTCAACGTTGCCGCGTCGGTTGCGGACAATTCACCACCAACCGCAAGGATTTCAGCCCCGACGATTTCTACCTCCGGCGCCACGACCCAGACCGTTACGGTGGTTTACAGCGACAATCTCGCTGTTAACGCTTCGACCATCACCGCCGACGACATCTCCGTCAGTGGCCCATCAGGTCCGTTGACCGTGACGGGCGTAAGCTTCAATCCAAAATCCAGTGCCGGCACGATCACCGCCACGTATGCGGTGACCGCTCCCAATGGCTCCTGGGATGCAACCGATGACGGCGCTTATACGATCGCGCTCAATGCCAATCAGGTGCTTGACACGTCGGGCAATGCCGCCGCAATCACCTTTGGCTCATTCGCGGTCAACATTCCGCTTCCCAACCCGACCGACACTACCTTCGCCGGCGGCAATGCGGTCAGCGCGCCGTTCAACGTCGAAGCGGTCGCCACTCAAACCAGCGACGGGCGGATAATCGTCGTCGGATACCAGGGGAGTGCGAATAACCAGACACAGGCCGTGATCGAACGGCTTAATCCCGATGGCTCGTTGGATACAACTTTTGGAAATAAGGGCCAGGTCGTAACGCCTGCCAGCACGAACGATGCCTGGTACGGCGTCGCCATGCAGGGCACGAATCATTTTGTGGTCGTCGGGACACACAACGGTGATTTCTCTCTGGCACGATTCGACCTCAACGGCAATCTCGATCCGACCTTCGGTGACCGTGGCGTCACCTTTACCGACTTTGGCGCATCGACCGATGTCGCCTATGCCGTTACGGTCACAACTAGCTCGATCGTGGCTGTTGGCTCTTCCAATGACAGCTTTGCGTTTGCGCGTTACACCGCCAACGGAATCCTCGACACGACGTTCGGCGAAGGTGGCCGGCAGGTCTTCGATACCGGCGCTACGACTCAGGCGCTTGGCGCAGTCGTTGTGCAGAGCAATGGCGCGGTGGTCGCGGCCGGTTCGAGCGGTTCGCAGCTTGCGGTCGTTCGGCTCACTTCAAATGGTGACCCGGATACCACCTTCGGCGGCGACGGCCTCGTAAGCGTCAGCGGCCTCGCGGCACGCACCGACACCGGCATTCCTGATTTCACCGAAGCACTCGCGCTTCAAACGGATGGAAAGCTCGTGGTGGCCAATCGAACGACCGACGGCCATTTTGGCGTTGCCCGTCTGAATACCGATGGCTCACTCGATAAGTCGTTTGGAAGCAGCGGCGTTGCCACCGCCAACTTCGGCGGGGATGACGACGTGGACAGCATCGTCCTCCAGGATACCGGCGACATTCTCGTCGTCGGCACCTCTTCGCAAGGCGGAAACGCATTGACGGCAGTCGCAGCGTTCACCTCCAGGGGACAGCTCAATCCCAGCTTCGGGAACGGCGGGAAAATCACCTTCGCCTCGGGTGTTTCCACGACTTCCCGGGAGCTGCATATCGGCGATCTTGTGCTGCGTGCATTCGGCGGCTCGACTTCAGGCGGTAAATTGCTGGTGGGCGCCAGTTCACAGAGCGTGGTCACGACCACATCCTCGATTCGCCGATTGATCGTTCCTGGATCTAAAGGAACGCCTTCCATCCAGCAGGTCCTCCTGGGTGTGTTCGGAATCGTCAACGGCAAGAAGAACCGCCTGGTCATCCACGACAGTGACGGAACCGCTATTACCCTCACCATGACCGGTGGCACCGGTCAGGCGATGCAGCAAGGCAACAACATCGTTTTGAATATCACCGCCACCGGCACAGGCGCGGTGCTCACCATCACCTCCGACAAAGGCGGCGATGGTCGCGCGACGTTCGGCGATATTGTCGTCAGCGGGAATCTCAAGCGCATCGTCGCCAAAACCTCCGACATCACTGGAACCCTCAGCGTCACGGGCAGCCTCGGGTCAGCCGTGCTGGGCAACATTCCCGGTAATGTTTCGGTCGGCGGCTCAATTGGAAATCTTTCGGCTGGCGACCTGGGCGGCACGCTTTATAGCGGAGCATCCATCGGAAACCTGAAGCTCGGCAATGTCACTGGAGTGATCGCCGCTGCCGGCAACATCAAGAACATCCGAGCAACGACGCTAAATAAGAGCAAGGTGCTCGCCGGGGCCCATCTTGGCAGCGATGGATTGCTGGGCGGCAGCGGATCGGCCCAGGATACTTTCGCGGCCGCGTCGATTGGCAATATTGTGGTTTCCGGCGCCATCACCGGAGCGTTCATCGGAGCCGGAGTCGATCCGGTCGATTCGGTCTATGGCAATGCCAACGACAAGAGTGCTGGAGCAGCCAGCTTGATCAAATCGGTTCACGCGAAGAGTGCCGACAACAGCACCTTGATTGAGTCCAGCTCAATCAAAGTGGTGTCATTACCTAAGAAAGTTCTGGCGACCGATCCGAGGATCAAGATTCTTTCGTCAACCTAAGGAACGTGCGAACGGTTCAAGTTTGTTCGACGTGAACCTTCTTCAGAAGGCCTTCGATTTCTGAAGTTTCGATATGTCCGGCAAGCGCGGTCATGGCATTGGCCGCGCCGCAGGTGGCAGCCATCGGTAGTGCTTCGAACAGCGTGCGGCCGCGCGACAGATCAAATGCCAGCCCGGCGGCAAAGGCATCGCCGGAGCCGACGGCGCTGATGGCTTTTACCTCCGGCGGCGTCACCTTCCAGAATTGACTGCCATCGGAAGCCAGAGCCCCGTGAGATCCCATCGTGATGATTGCGCCCGCGCAGCGCGATGCTAATTCGCCCACTGCCTCATGGAATGCGCGCTCAGAAGCAAAGGGCCGATCGAGCGTCATTGCCAACTCCTGGCGATTGAGCTTGGCGATACAGTTATGGTTTGTGATCGCAAGCCGAAGCGGCTCGCCGCGCGCATCGAGGATCACGCGAATCCCCCTGTGGCCTGCTTCCTGCACCCATCGCGCATAAAAATCCTGCGGAGCTTTGGGTGGAAGCGAGCCGGAAAAAACGCAGATTTGGGCGTTGGCCAGGTGCGATTCGATTCTTCGATCGAGCTCCCGCCAGCCGACTTCTCCAATCGGCGAAGACTCCTCCACCAGTTCCGTCGCCGTGCCCGTGGCCTGATCGATCACGGTCGTGCAGAGCCGCGTCGGAGCCGCAACGGTGACGAAATCGCAATCGATCCCAGCGCGCTCCAGATCCGCAACAAGCAACCTTCCTCGATCGCCGCCGGCAAAGCCCGTTTCGACGGGACTGGCGCCCAGGCTTTTGAGGACGCGCGCGACGTTAGGCGATTTGCCTGAAGCATAATCGCGCACCTCCGCCGCGCGATTGACCTCGTTGATCTCCAACTTCCTGAAGATCATCGATCGCTGAACGGTGGGCGTGGTTCCGACACAGAGAATCATTGTTCGATCAGCCATTCAATGTTGGTCGGGCGGAATCCGCAGGATTTGAAAAGACCCTGCGCCGCCTGGTTTGACCACGCGGTGTCGAGGCGCACCTGATCTACGCCGATTTCGTGAAACTTTTCGACCGCCAGCATGACCATCTGGCGGGCATAGCCTTCATTCCTAAAGCCTTCCTCAACCCACAGATCGTGAATGAACCCATATTCGACGGTTTTATAAATAGGAATCTCGCGCATCACCGTGGCAACCAGAAACCCGGCAAGCTGCGGAGCCCCCCCGTTCGACGCAGCATCTGCCACGAGAAACACGCTTCGAGGATCCGCGGAGCGCTCCACGAGCCAATCGTGATACCTAGCAGACGGATTGCCGCGGGAGGCAAAGCGCGATAGATCGAGCACCTCATGAAACGCGACGATCTTCTCGACCATCGGAAGAGCCATCGGCACATCCTGGGGCGTAGCGGTACGTATCTGCATCGTCGCAGGATTCTAGACTCTGATGATCGCCGGGGCGCGGCACGCGGTAATCGAGCAGCCGTTTTTCTTAAATCAGGCCGCTCTCGCATTCAGCGCCAAGTCCGCCAAGAAGCCAAGTGCGCCAAGAAATACATTTTGGATTTCTCTTCTTGGCATTCTTTGGCTCCTTGGCGCCCTTGGCGCAAAGGTGGTCGGCGCCTCGCCGCGCAGCAGATTTTCAGATAAAGCGCCGGCCTCGTTCAACAGAAGGACCTTCTTCATGGCTTGGTTTCTGCTCGTGATTGCCGGCATCCTGGAGGCGGCCTGGGCGATCGGGTTAAAATACACGCACGGCTTTACCAAGCCGCTGCCCAGCGTCCTGACAATTGCCGGGATCGTCGCTAGCATGTATTTGCTGGCGGTGGCCGCGCGGACGCTGCCGATCGGCACCGCCTATGGGGTGTGGGTGGGTATCGGGACGTTCGGAACTGTGGTCTTGGGGATGGCGCTGCTCGGTGAGCCGGCAACGTTGCCGCGCATTTTCTTTCTCGCGCTGCTACTGGTGGCGATCGTGGGGCTGAAGTTCACGACGCATTGATGAGACGTGCCCGCCATGCCGTTCGGCGGGTGCGGATTTGGCCGGCGTGGTAGAG
>JANWHF010000170.1 GCA_025450555.1 Tepidisphaeraceae bacterium
CCCTGGCCGGGCAACGTGCGCGAATTACAAAACATTGTCGAGCGGGCCAGCGTACTGGAAAGCGAGCCGGGCATTATTCGAGCCGTCACGATCGATCCGTGGCTGCGAACGACGCCGATCTCCAATGGCGCGGTGCATGATCTTGCAGGCAAGCCGCTGGCGGACATCGAGAAGGAAGTGATTCTCAGCACGCTCGAACGTTTCCGCGGCCATCGGCTCAAGACGGCCGGTGCCCTGGGCATCGGCGTGCGGACGCTTGGCATGAAGCTCAAGAAATGGAAGGAAGACGGGCAGTTGATTGAAGTCGAGCATTGAGAGACGCAGCCGACCTTTGCGCGACGGCGCAAAAATTGCCGATTCGACCCGTGTCGGGCCGATAATAATGCGTTGGTCGTCCATTGAGGTTGGCTGCTCGACATGGCATGGGCTTTGATATGGCAGGAGCGCGGGCATGTTTGAAAAAATGCTGAATGTCGAATCGACGCCGGTGCTGGAACGAATGATCCAGTTCACGTCGGCGCGCCATAAGCTCATTGCAGAGAACATCGTCAATGTTTCAACGCCCGGCTATCGCCAGAAGGATCTGTCGCTGGACAAATTCCAGCAGTTGATGCAGGAACGCATTGAAGGGCGGGCCAACGAAGAATCGGACAATGTGAATTTCGACGATATCGGCACGGAAATCGAAGAGCCTGAGACGGGCATGCTGTTCCACGACGGCGCCAACCGCTCGATGGAACAGCTCATGAGCGATCAGGCGAAAAACGCGCTGATGCACAACGTGGCGGTCGAACTATTGCGAAGGCAGTTTCAGACGCTGGAGATGGCGCTGAAAGATCGGCCGGGATGATAGCGAGTGTGTGAGGATACATCATGCGAAAGGAGTCGCATCATGTTTGATGTATTGGATATGGGCGCAAGTGGCCTGATGGCCCAGCGCGTCCGGATGGATACGATTGCCGAGAATATCGCCAACGTAAATACGACCCACAACGCCAAAGGCGAGAAGATTCCTTATCGCCGGCGGTTTGTCGTGTTGGCTGAAGGTCGGCAAGGCGACACCGACATGCCGGGCGTGCATGTCGAGCAGGTAGGGCAGGACATCGCGCCGTTTACCAAGCGCTATGAACCTGGCAATCCTGATGCGGATGCTCAGGGTAACGTGAGTCTTCCGAACGTCGATCTTTCGGTGGAATTCGTGAACGCAATCGAGGCCTCGCGGGCCTATGAAGCCAATGCCACGATGCTTGAAGTAAGCAAGGCGATGATTAATTCGAGCCTACGAATCATTGCGTAAGACTCGATGAATCGCATCGGTTAATAACGTGATCAATCCTGCCAACAACGTCGGAATCGGCGGCCTCTCGGGAGTGGGAGGCAATTCTGGTTCCAAGCCTGCCAGCGGCGCCGCTGGCGGCGCAAGCTTCACCGATGCGCTCAAGAAGAGCATCGATGAAGTCTCGCGCCTGCAGCAGGACGCCAGCAAGGCCGTGGAGGACGTGGCCAGCGGAAAAAGCGAAAACGTGGATGGCGTGATGACCGCCATCGAAAAATCGGACTTGGCATTCAAGACGCTTTTGGCTATACGAGCCAAGCTGATGGACGCCTACGACGAGATCAAGGGCATGTCCGTCTAACGTTTTGAAAGACGTGCCTGCCATTTCACTCTCGGCGATGGAGTCGCCGACAGCGAAGAGGCAAGTTTAATTCCGTTCCGCAGACCGTGTTTCCAGCCAAGGAGGGCTGACTCATGGACCTGTTCAAAGCTCAATTCGATCGCATCTCTCGGCAGCTTAGCGGCCTCACGCCTTCACAAAAAATGCTCACCGTCGCCCTGGTCGCGATCATGGTGATGACGCTGATCTGGTGGGGCAAATATGCCGCCGAACCGGAAACGGTTTCACTTTTTTCACAACCGCCATCCACGGCCGAACTCGCGGCAGCGCAGGCGGCTTTGAGCAACGCCGGCATCAAAGCAATCGAATCCGGCGGCAATCTGATGGTGCCCGCCGACGAGAGGGCACGGGCCTACGCGATGCTCGCGTTCAATCACGCCCTCCCACACGAAACCAAGGACACATTCGACGAGATTGCCAAGAGTATCAGCCCCCTCGCATCGGAAAGTTCGGCCGACCAGCTCTGGAACCATGCGCGGGAGCTGGCCGCCGAGCAGATGATCTCGGAATTCAATGATGACATCACATCGGCCCGGGTCCGCATCCAGCCGCTGGACGATCGTCGTTTGACGCCCGGGGCAAGCGTTCAGCCCAGCGCCGTGGCCTCGATCAATACTCGCGATCACAAAGTCCCTGCGCACCTTGTCGATGCCGCCGCCGATTTGCTGCAGGGAAGCGTCTCGAACATCCCGCGGACGAATATCAAAGTCATCGTCAATGGCGCGCCGCAACACGTCACGGGCGAACGCGGTGACGGCGTCACCACCGAAGAGCAAATCGCCGCCGTCCAGCAGGCCGAGATGTTCTATTCGGATCGCGCGCAAGCCGTACTGAGCTCATCTATCCCGGGCGCATTCGTGACGGTGACGGTTCAAATCAACGCCAGCCAGGTGGACGAGAAGTCAACGAAATTCGATCCCAAGAATTCGGTCTCAAAAGAAAGAGAAATGACCAACAGCACGTTTGAGACCGCGGGTCCGACGCCAGCACCGACTGAAGCTGGGGTCGTACCCAATACCGGTTTCAATAGCGCGTCGCCCCCTCCGGCCACCGGGAATGGCTCCAGCAGCACCCGCGAACAGAACTCCACCAAGCTGGATAACTATGTTGGGCATACCGAAACGCAGACCCACACGCCCGCCGGCGAAACCAAACCTGTCAGCGCTGCGGTGACGGTACCGATTTCCTATTACACCAACGTCTATAAGGGAGAGCATCCGGACACGAAGGGGCAGCCGACCACAACAATGATGAAAGACATCATCGACCGTGAAGAGAAAAATATACGATCGCTCGTCAAAGGCGCGACCGGCATGACGCAGGACTCGGAGATTTTCGTGACGACGGCCTACGGAAGCAGCGAAGAAGTCGCCCCTGCGCCGGTCGCCACCGCTGGCATGTCGCTTCGTTTGTTTACTCCACACCACATCAAGGAAGGCCTCCTGGGCGTGATGGCGTTGGCGAGCCTCTTCATGGTTTCGTCGCTGGTCAAGAAGGGAGCCTCCGTTCCTGTTGCGACAGGACCCATGGGCATCACCAGCAGCGAGACGCCGACGGCTTCCACAACGCTCCTGGGCAGCGGCGAGATGATGGTCGGCGAAGTGGCCGGGGGGGATCCCACACTTGATGCCGTGGAACTCGACGAGGAGACGATTCGCGCCCAGCAGGTCGTCGAGCAGGTTTCGAAACTGGTCAAGGAAAACCCCGACAGCGCTGCGGCCATGGTCAAGCGCTGGATGAGTCGGACTTAATGACAAGCAGTCGGTGTCGATATGAGCTCTGAACTTCCCGGTGTTCGCAAGGCGGCCATCCTGTTGCTGTCGCTCGGCCAGGACGACGCGGCCCAGATTCTCAAACGGCTCACTCCCGAGTCGGTCGAGGAAGTCAGCCGCGAAATCGCCTCGATGGGATCAGTGGGGGCATCTGCGCGGACCGTTGTTTTCAGCGAGTTTTACAACACCGCGCTGGCCAACGCCTACGTCGCCGAGGGCGGCTTGGAATATGCCAAGGCACTGCTTCGAAAGAGCCTCAGCGAAGAAGATGCCGGGCGCATCATCAAGCAGGTGACGCAGCAGGTTCAAACCACCCCTTTCTCGTTCCTCCAAAAGGCTGAAAGCGACAACCTGCTGACCTTCATTCAGGACGAGCACCCTCAAACAATTGCTTTGATCCTGGCCCATCTTCCGCCGCAGAAAGCTTCGGAAATTCTCGTCGGTCTTCCCGGGCAGAAGCAGGTCGAAGTCGTCAAGCGCATCGCCAACATGGAGCAGACGAACCCCGAAGTGATCAAGGAAGTGGAACGCGGGCTGGAGCATCGACTATCCGACATCGTCAGTCAGACCTTCGAAAAGGCGGGCGGTGTGGACACCGTCGCCGAGATTCTCAACCTTGCCGACCGCTCGACGGAAAAGGGGATCATGGAAGGGCTGGAGGCCGAGGACCCGGATCTGGTCGAGCAGATTCGCCGGCTCATGTTCGTCTTCGAGGACATCCTGCTGGTCAACGACAAAGGCATCCAGGCGGTGCTCAAGGAAGTGGACAACGACGAACTGTCGCTCGCACTCAAGACGGCCAGCCAGGAGCTCAAGGACAAGATCTTCAAGAACATGTCGGAGCGTGCCGCTCAGCTCATCCAGGAAGACATGCAGTACATGGGCCCCGTCCGCGTCAGCGATGTCGAGCAGGCGCAGCAGAAGATCGTGGATGTCGTACGGCGACTCGAAGATGCGGGCGAGATCATTATCGCGGGTCGGGGTGGGGAGAAGGAAATGGTTGTGTAGAGCGGAGTGTAGACGCGCGGATGGTCGGGCGCAGGTCCGATCGCAAATGCGGGAGAGCGCACCGCAAGCGGTAGCGGCTAAACGGGACGCAATTGAACGGTCAATTGAATGGGTGTTATCAAATCAGCAAATGCGCCGCCCTCTGTGTCGCCCTTTTCGATGAAGGACATCGAGAACCAGGCGCAGGCGATCATCTCGCGCGCCCGGCAGCAGGCGGACCAGTTGCTGGCGGCGGCGCAAGTCGAGTCGGTGAAGATCAAAGCCGCCGCGAAAGCCGCCGGCATGGCTGAAGCAGAAAAGGAAGGCCGGGCGCGCGGGATTGAGCAGGGCAAACTGTTGGGGAAACAGGAAGCGCTGGCGGAGAATCGCGCACAACTTCAATATGGCGCCAGCGCGCTGGCATCGGCCGCTTCGGAACTGGAAGGGGCGCGGGCAGAACTGGAAGCTGATGCCCTGCAGGAAGTCGTGCGCCTTTCGATCGCCATCGGCGGGCGCATCGCCAAGCGGCAGGGGATGATCGATCCGTTAGTCCTTCAGTCCAACCTCACCGAGTCGCTCAAGCTCGTCGCCGACGCGTCCAACATTCGCATCGCGATCCATCCAACGCAGCGCAAGACGCTGGATGCCGCTCTTCCGCAGATCAACTCCTCCTTTCCGGCGCTGCGGCACGTTCACATTATTGAAGATGATTCCATTTCGCCCGGGGGCTGCCGCGTTTTCACGCGCAATGGGCAGATCGATGCCGATCTCAACGTTCAACTCGACCGAATCGTCGATGACCTGCTTCCCCGCACGGAGGCCACGCCGTGAGCCTTCTGGAAGCGCAGCTCGATGCGGTCGATAGCGCGATGCCATTTCGCATTGAAGGGCAAGTCCAGAGCGTCGCCGGCATGACAATCGAGGCCTGCGGCCTGGCACTTCCTTTGGGCAGCTTGTGTCGAATTCACAGCTTCGGCGCAAAAACGTCAATCGCCGAAGTGATCGGATTTCGTCATGAGCAAACGCTGCTGATGCCGCTGAGTTCCACCGCGGGCGTCGCGCGCGGCGATCGCATTGAGAATATCTCATCGGCTCCGCGCATCTGGTGCTCTGAACAACTGCTGGGACGAGTGATCAATGGCCTGGGGCAACCCATCGACGGCAAGGGGCCGCTGCGACTGAGTGAATCCCGGCGCATCGATGGTCGAAGCGTCGCGCCCCTGGATCGGGAAAACATTCGCCAGCCCATCTCGACTGGTGTGCGCGCCATCGACGGCGTTCTGACCTGCGGCCTCGGGCAGCGAATGGGAATCTTTTCCGGCCCCGGCGTCGGCAAGAGCACGCTCATGAGCTGGATTTCGCGCCACACCAGTGCCGAGATCTCGGTCATCGCGCTGATCGGCGAGCGTGGCCGGGAAGTGCAGGAATTCCTGCAGAACAGCCTTGGCCCCGAAGGCCTCGCGCATTGCGTGATCATCGTCAGCACGAGCGATGAAGCGCCGCTCCTTCGCGTGCGCGCGGCGAAGGTCGCCTGCACCGTCTCCGAATATTTCCGCGATCGCGGAAAGCATGTGCTGCTCATGATGGATTCGATTACGCGTCTGTGTCAGGCGCAGCGCCAGATCGGATTGGCCGCTCACGAGCCTCCAGCCACCAAGGGCTTCCCGCCAAGCGTCTTTGCATTGCTGCCGGAGATTCTCGAGCGCGCCGGCAAAACGCCGCGCGGTTCCATCACCGGTTTTTATACCGTGCTCGTGGAAGGCGACGATTTTAACGAACCCATTCCCGATGCCGTGAAAGGCATCACCGACGGACATCTGTGGCTGTCGCGCGATCTGGCCAATCGCGGACATTACCCGGCGATCGATGTCATCCAGAGCATCAGCCGTGTGCGCGGAGATGTTGCCGACGATGACCACGTGGCCGCGGCGCGCGAGCTGAGCCGGCTGCTGGCCGTTTACCAAAGCATTGAAGAGCTGGTCAGCATCGGAGCCTATGTCCGCGGGACCAATATTCGAAACGATGTTGCGCTGGAGACGCGCGATCGGGTGTTGGCTTATCTCCAACAGTCCCCGAAGGATCCATGTACGCTGCCGCAGGCTCGACAAAAACTGATTGAGCTGGCCGCATGGTTCAAGCAGGTGCAGGCGGCGCTTGAAGCTCAGGCGCGCGCCAAACTCGCCAAGCCACAGGGAACCAAGTAACCGCTTCTAACAAGGATCTCTCGCCATGGCGCGGTTTGTCTTTTCATTGGATGGCGTCCTGCGGCACCGAAGGCATCTGGAGCAGGAAGCGCAGCGCGATCTTGCCAACCTTCAGGGGCAGATGGTCGAGCTTCAGTCGGCGATGGCGGAGTTGGAAAAATCGGTGAAGGCCGGCATGAACGACCTGCGCGAAAACCGGCTTCTGGGGGAGCTGAATATTGCATTCCTGACGGGTCATCGCCGGTACATGCTGGTCGTGCAGCGCCAGGCGATGACGCTCGGGCAGAAAATGACGCTGCTTCAGCGGCAGATTGAAGAAGCGCAAAAGCAGTTGGTCGCGGCGGCCCAGCAACGGCAGATCATGGAAAAGCTTCGCGACCGCCAGAAGCATCGCTGGATGGCCGAGCAGGATCGCAAGCAACTGGCGGAGTTGGACGACGTTTCCATGCGCATCGCCGCGTGGAAAGCACTTGGAGTGGAGCAAAACCCTTATCGGACTGAGGTCGATCCGGCCGATAACAATACGGAGCGGCTCACATGAAGAAGCTGTGGGACATTCTCATGATGATGCTGGCGTTCAATTTCCTCGCCCTGGCCGGCGGAGTCGGCTGGTTGTATCAGAGCGGCCGGCTCGATCATGCGCGCATCCTGGCGGTGAAGGATGTGCTGTTTCCAAAGCCGGTGATTGCTCCCACAACGCAGCCGAGCACGGAAAATGCGACACCGGCTGAGGGCATCAAGCGTTTGGAGGAGTTACTGGCGAAAAATGCGGGCAAACGCACGGCTGCCGAGCAGGTGGCGCTGATCCAGCAGAATTTCGACGCGACGATGTACCAACTCGATCAGCGCGAGCGGACGGTGCAGGACCTCGAGCGGCAGGTGGCAGCGGAAAATCAGAAGCTGGCCAATGATCGAGCCGCGCTCGAAGCCGATCGGCAGAAGCTGACGGCCCGCGAGCAGGAAGCAAATCGCCTGGAAAACGACAAGGGTTTTCAGGACACGCTGGCACTGTATAACGCGATGCCTTCGAAGCAGGCCAAGAGCGTATTCATGACGCTGGATGATGCGACGGTGGCTCAATACCTGGATGCGATGCAGCCGAGAACGGCCGCGCGGATCATCAAGGAATTCAAAGCGCCCGACGAAACAGAGCGGATTAAAAGAATCCTGGAAAAGATGCGGAAGCCGCCGACGCCCGGCGCGCCGGCCACGCAGGACAGCAAGGAACAATGATGCCTCAAGCGGTAGCGGCCCTTTCAGCCACGAATCTCAGTTCAGCTCAAACCAGCAAACCTGCCTCGCCGGCCAGCGCGGATGGATCATCAGGCAGCTTCCAATCGGCACTGGATCAGGCACGCCCCAGCAAGAAAACCAGCGACGATACCGCGACGAATACTACGAGTAAGCCCGCAGCCACTGAAAAAGGCAAACCGAAGAAAGCGACGGCAAAAGCTGGCGCTTCGCCGAGCACTGATTCCACCGGCGATAGTGGGGACACCACGACGTCGGACGACACTAACACCGCGGCGGCGCAGGCGACGGCGGTGCCAGCTCAACAAGCACCTCTGGCCACCGATGTGGCGCAGCCGGCGCGCCCGACGAAAAAGAGCGACAAAACTGCAGCTGTAGCTGCCGACAAGGACACATCATTAAATGTGAATCCAGTCGTCGCAGCCAGTGCCAGTTCGCCGGCATCTCCGTCGTCAGCGGCAAATCCATCACCGGCTCAGGATCAGACCGACGCTGACGCGCCTGCCGCGAAGGGGAAAGTAGCTTCGAGCAGCGCTACCGGCGGCACGCAGTCGGGCACAACCGTCAAAGCAGTCGATTCGGCGCAGCAGGATCAATCGGGCGATGCCAATGTGACTAGCGAAAACAGTCCGGCGCCATCGTCGCAAACAGACCCAGCGCCTGCGCAACCCGCGGCGGCCGGCGCGACCAAGCCGCAGGTGAAGAAAACAGATAAAACTAAAGCGTCGCCGAACTCCGATCCATCCGACCCATCGACAACGCCCCAAGGCATTGCTCCGCAAGCCGCGAATGACGCGAAAGCTCAAAATGGGACGCCCAATGCGCAGCCCGCTTCGGATGGCTCCGATGACTCGTCAATTCAGCCCACTGCTGCTTCTGTTGCAGACAAGCCAGCGGAAAGCACGCACACAACCAGCGTCGCCAGTACCGATCATCAATTCGCCGACGCGCTGAGTAACGTCCAGGCGCACGATACGACGGCGCACGCGAAGCAAGCCGCGCCGGCGCCGGCTCCGCAAGCGCCTCCTCCGATCACGCCGGATCAATTCGCGGATACCAATCACGCGAACATCGTCCAGGGGATTCACGGCCAACTTCTGCCCAGCGGCGGCTCCATGCAGATTCGGCTCGATCCGCCGGAACTGGGCGCGCTGAGTGTCACGGTTCGAGTGCATGAAGGCGTGATGACCGCTGCATTCCAAACGTCAAACGACCAGGCCACCCGCGCTTTGAGCCATAGCCTCACGCAGCTTAAGTCGGCCCTCGAATCGCAAGGCATGAGCGTCGGCAAATTGCACGTCGAGCAGACTGCCAAAGGCAGCTCGAACCAATCGAGCGGCGACGGAAACTCTTCAGGTCATCAGGATTCGGCCAGCGATCATCCCGCCCAGCAGGAACAGCAACGCCGCGAGATGCTTCGACGGATGTGGCGCCGTCTGAGTGGTGGAAACGATCCGCTCGATATGGTCGCGTAAAGAAGCGCGGGATCGTCGATGACAGCAACGATCCCGCGCATACTATTCACTTCAAGCGTTCCCGGATCACCGTAAACCGCCGGTGATCATCAGCGTTTCACCCGTCATGTATTTGGAATCGTCGGATGCCAGATAGACGGCGGTGGGGGAGATGTCATCGGTTGTGCCGATTCGGCCCAGGGGAGCCGTCGATTCGATCCACTTGCGCATGTCGCCTTCGATGAAGCCACCGGAATGGGTGCCTTCGGTTTCGATCATCCCTGGATTAATCGCATTTACGCGGATTTTCCGCGATCCCAGCTCCTTAGCCAGAGATCGCGTGACTGCATCGACCGCAGCCTTGGTTGCCGAATAGACCGATGCGTTGGGCGGCGTAATCGTGCTGACTCCGGAGCTGATGTTGATGATGCTGCCTCCACGTTCGCCCATCAGTTTGAGCGCCTCGCGCGTCGCCAGAAGCAATCCGAGCACATTCAGATTGAATTGGCTGTGAAACAGATCAGCGGTCACCTCGGCGATCGGCGCAAATTGATAGATGCCGGCATTGTTCACCAGGATGTCGAGCCGTCCAAAGGCCTCGGTTGTCCGCGCAAACAGCGCAACCACTTCCGGTTCCTTTGACAGGTCTGCTTTGACGGCGATCGCCTTGCCCCCGCTGGCGACGATGTCGGACACGACACGATCCGCGCCGGTGCGGCTCGACGCGTAGTTGACGACGATTGCCGCTCCTTCCGCGGCCAACGCCCGCGCTATGCCCGCTCCAATGCCTTTCGAAGCGCCTGTCACCACCGCAACTTTTCCATTGAGCTTGCTCATGATCGACTCCTCTGTGTTCCCTTTTGGCTTAGGTTCCGTTTTGTTACTATGAAAGTAACAAATACAGATAAAAAAATATGTTGAGGGCTATTTCACATCCCGAATCACCTCCGCAAGGCTGATATTTCCGAGGCTGGTTTCCATCGATTTCTGCGTCTTTCCCAGCACCTTTTCCAGGGCGCACTTGATGTTGCAGCTTACGGGGCAGGCCCTTTCCTCCCGATAGCGATGAATCGCAAATACTTTGGGTGCATCCACGGCTTTGTAGATATCGAGCAGCGAGATTTTTGCCGGATCGCGCGCCAGCCGACAGGATCCGCCTGCGCCGGTCGTTGCATGAACCAGGCGGGCGCTCGATAGCTTTGCCAGGACGCGCCGAACGAAACTGGGACTGGTGTTCACACTCTGGGCTAGCTCGGCGGAGGTCACGCAGCGCCCGTCCTGATAGCCGAGGCCGGCCATCACATGGACCGCGATCGAGAACTGCGTGTTCACCGCCATAATTGTTACTTTATAGGTAACAATTGACAAAGTCAAACGGTCGGCCGATTTCACGACCTTCAGTGTTGGCTCTCAGAGGCTGCTTCTAACATCTGGACGATTTGCCCGACAACCGGCGTCCAGTCATTCCATCTCGTTTGGCGGACCAGCTTCATGGTGGGGTACCAGGGGATGTCGGAGCGACCGGCCATGTAACGCCAATCGGGACCGAGGCAGAGCATGGTCCAGGTCGCAAGCGCCAAAGCTCCAGCCAAATGGGCAATGGCTGTGTCAACGGTGATGATCAGGTCGAGGTTCATCATCAGCGCGGCGGTCTCGTCAAAGTCGGTTAGCTGATCGTCATAGTCGGTGAGCCAACGGCTGACCGAAGAGTTTCGAGTTGCAAATCCCTTTTGAAGACTGATGAACCTCAGATGCGGACCAAGCGCGCCCAGCGGCGTCAGCGTTTCCAGCGGAATCGAACGAATGCTATTTTGATTGCGCCGGGGATTTCCGGACCAGCACAACCCGATCCGCATCGCCGGCCGACCCTGCGGTTCGTCAGCGCTTAATCGATTGGCCCATCGCTCGACCTTCGCAGGATCGTATTTTAGATAGGGAACTTGAGCCGGGATGGTCTGAAGGGTTGTGCCAAAAGCCATCGCCAGATCCATCATCGGCGCATGGAAATCAAAAGGCGGCAGCGGATCATTTTCGGAAATGACCGATTCGATTCCTGGCGTGCGCGCAAGCAGCTTCACCAGTGCCGGCGGGCATTGCACGATGACTTTTGCGCCGCGCTGCGCGACCAGCGGCGCGTAGCGCACGAAATTGATTGTGTCGCCAAAACCCTGCTCGGCATACAGGAGGATTCGTTTCCCATTTACTTCCTGCCCGCGCCAGATGGGCTGCGGATAAGGGCGCGGCTGTTCGCTGGGTGGCGGCGCTTTCCATCGCCAGGAATAGTGCTGCCAGCCTTCAAGGTATTGCCCGGCAAAGAGAAGCGTCATGCCGTATGAAACGTGGGCCATAGCCGATGCAGGCTGGGCCTCGACAACAATGCGGTAGGCTTCAAGCGCCTCGTCGTTACGCCCAAGGAAATTCGCAGTGACCCCCAGGTTCATTCGCGCGGGCAGAAATGATGGATTGAGCCGCAGCGCCTGGCGGCACGACAGATTCGCCTGCTCCGGCTCTTCCAAAGCGATAAGAGCGAGCGCGCGGATAAACCAGTCATCGGCAGAAGCGCACGGGAGATCGGCAGTACGTTGAAAATATCGTCGCGCAATCTCGCGTCCGCGCGGATCGACCAAAGTGGTGTCAATCCTCAGCAG
>JANWHF010000171.1 GCA_025450555.1 Tepidisphaeraceae bacterium
CATCTTCCAGAGATAATCCAGGTGCATGCCGTAAATGCGATGTGGGTAATAGTTGTGGACAAGACGGTAGCGCTCGTCACGCTCCGTGTAGGACAAATCGATCCGCTCATCCATTCGCCCGCGGAATCCAAAGACAAACTTCCGCGGCTCTCCTGCCTTCGGCCCGAGAAATGCCGTCCCCTGATACCGGTCTGGAATCTTCGCCCCCGCGATGCTCAGCAGCGATGGCGGGATATCGACAAAGCTCACCAGCCGATCGAGCTTCGAGCCCGGCGGGGCTGGCGCAAACTCCTGCACGTTTTTCCCGATGCGGATAATCAGCGGAACATGCAGCCCCGAATCCAGCACGAAGCGCTTGCTTCTCGGCAGAATTCCGCCGTGATCGGAGAAATAGAAGACGATCGTGTCATCCGCCAGGCCGTCGGCAGCGAGACGGTCGAGGATCCGGCCAAACTCCGCATCCATCTTCGTGATGTCGTGATAGTACTCGACCCAATTGCTGTGAATGATCGGCGTATCCGGATGATAAGGCGGCACCGGGAACGGCGTCTTCACATACTCTTCCACGACCTGCGTATTGTGCAGGCAGCTCTCGTGCGTCGTCATCGAATTGATCACCAGCATCCAGGGCTTGCCGGGCGGCGCATCCCGCCAGCTCTTTCCCTTGTCCCACGGCTTCTTGTCGTTGCCGGCGATGTTGTAGTCGGTCTTGCCGGGGTTCATGCAGTAATAGCCAGCCTTGCGCAGCTCCGTGCAATAGAAGGTGAAATCGCGTGGGATCGGATATCGGCTGCGCATGTTCTGCGTGCCCAGCGTCGAGGCATATATTCCCGTGATCAGCGTCGATCGCGAAGGCGCACAAACCGGTGCATTCGCGAAGGCATTGAGATACAGCACGCCCTCCGATGCCATCTTGTCGAGGTTCGGCGTGTGAGCGTTTTTGTCGCCATAGCATCCGAGGAACGGATCGTTGTCTTCACTCACGATCCACAAGATGTTCGGCTGCTTCGCCAAAGAAAACGGCGCGATCAGGAAAACTGTCAGCACGACAAGCAAGGCGAGGTCAATTCGGCATCGCATGGCGAATGATCCTCCGTTTTGGAAAAGAGATGGTTGCGGTTCGGCCTTATCTGAGCAGATGCGTCAGAATTATCAAATCATCTGTACCTGAGCCGGTCCCCGAAGAATTCGCCCGATCACTGCGCTCGATGATGCGCGGTGCGTTTTAAGGAGCGTCCGCACACTGTTGAGATGTCTGGGCGGCACGCAGAGCAGCAAGCCGCCGCTCGTTTGGGCGTCGCAGAGAATAACCCGCATCACGTCCGGCAGATTTTTCCAGTCGGTGAAGTTTGCCACGAAATCCAGATTGGAACGCGTGCCGCCGGGGACGCAATCGCGCGAAGCCAGATCGACAATCTCCTTACCAAACGTTGGCACATCGCTGCCGACAATCTCCGCCGTCACCTCGCTTGCGCGGACGATATTCCCCAGGTGTCCGATCAGCCCAAAGCCAGTGACATCGGTCGCGGCACGGACCAATCCCTTTTTTGCAAGATCAGCGCCAGCCGTGTTCACCTGCTTCATGGAACGAATCACGCGCCGCACGAGCGGCTTCGGAGCCAGGCCGCGCTTGATGGCAGTCGTGGTAATTCCCGTTCCGATCGGCTTGGTCAGCACCAGCAGATCGCCGGGGCGGGCGGTGGAATTCTTCAGGATCTTTCCGGGGTGAACGATGCCGGTGACGCTCAAGCCGTACATCGGCTCAGACAGGCGGATCGTGTGCCCGCCGAGGATATTGCAGGAGACTTCATTCGCTTTGTCGGCTCCGCCTTTGAGAATTTTCGCGACGGTTCGAGGGCTGAGTTTGTCTGTAGGCACACCCAGCAGGTTCATTGCCGTGACGGGCGTGCCACCCATCGCGTAGACATCCGAAATCGCATTGGCCGCGGCGATCTGACCGAAGGAATATGGGTCATCGACAATCGGCGTAAAGAAATCGACCGTCTGCACCAGGGCCAGATCCTTACGCAGCCGATAAATTCCCGCATCATCAAATCCATCCGAGCCGACCAGAACCCTTGGGTTCAATTTACGTCCGTTGCTACTCGGCAGATGCTTCAGCAGCGCCGCCAGAATCGCCTGCGGCATCTTCGCCGCGCATCCGGCGCAGCTCGAAAGCTGAGTCAGCGCAATCGCTGATTCTTCATCCGCGGCGCCGGGAATCGCGCTCGTCATCAACCTGTTTGAATTTCGCAGAAGCATCTTATTGTGCGACATCTTCGTAACTGAAATGACAATGAATCTGCTCGGCCGCGCACGGCTGCCCATTCACTTCCACATAAGGATAGACCAGGAAATTCACCGGCGGCCCCGCCTGCCGGGGCACCAGAACCAAATCGCGCCCGCGCGAAAACGCCACACGATTCTCATCCAGATGGCCAAAATAAAACTCGCGCTTCTGGGGATTCAGCTTCGCCTCGGAAATATCCACCGGCACCCATCCGTGCCCCGCCGGCTCAAACTTCGCCCAGCAGTGATACCCGGAAATCTCGCCCGTGCCCCGCCTTTGCGGAATCGAAAAACCGATTTCGAATGAGCTGGGAATTCGATTGCTCCGCGCCAATGAAATAAAAAGGCTGTGAAAATCGGTGCAATTGCCAAAGCCGCTGTCACACGCCCACGCCGCGTCTCCGCGCCCCCAGCCCGGCTTGTCTTTTCGATATTCCATGTGATCGAAAACGACATCGTACAGAGCCCGCGCCAAAGCCATCTGGTCCTGAGGCAAAACCTTATTGGCCAGCAAAGTCATCGGTTTGCCATTGATGGGAACCAATGCGTTGGATGCCAGAAACTTTGAATCCGCCCTTTCAGAAGTTCCGTGCGGAGATTCAACCGTCTCGCGCCGTGTCACGCGATAGACCACCTCCAGCCTGATCGTGCCATCCGGCTTCGCACGCGTCTCGAGATAAGCGAGCCTGTTGCCATAGACGCCTTCCACGCCGATCTTCGGCTCCGCAGGAAGATCTCGCGAAACAATCTCCACCTCCTGCTGGGCGTCCGATGACGGAATCGGCAGCCATATCTGTGCCATTTGCCCGCGGTTCAGATGCTCGATCATGGCCGCGTAATGGAACAGAAAAGTCCGGCTTGGCAACGACGTGCTATGAAGCTCCTCTGCACCTACCCCGACAGCCAGCAGGCAGACAAGCCACAGGGACAACGCTCCAATTCCAATCGATCGGGAAATCTTTGCAATCATAAATGCCTTGACGATTGATCGGGCTCGAGGATCAAACGGAGAGGGTAGGAATCGAACCTACCTCGCCCACGCGAAGCGGAGCGACAACGGTTTTGAAGACCGCGAGGACCACCAGGAACCCGCCACTCTCCCTGAGACTCAAATCATCTTTGCTCGTCACGCGGAAGATAAGCTGACAACCGACGCGCGCGAAGGATCAAACTTCGATGCCGGAAAACCTGAGGCGATGGGGATGGGAATAGACGTTCATCCGCCTGCCGCGCAGGAAGCCGATTAGCGTCTGCCCGCTCCTTTGCGCAAATTCCACGGCCAGGCTCGAAGGCGCAGACACCGCCGCGACGATCGGAATGCGTGCCGCCAGCGATTTCTGAAGGATCTCGAATGAGCTTCGCCCGGAAACCAGCAGGATATGCCGATCGAGCGGGAAATGATTGCTCAGCAGGCAATGGCCAATGACTTTGTCCACCGCATTGTGCCGACCCACATCTTCGCGGAGCACGATCAGCTTCCCCCGCTGGTCAAAAATCGCGGCGGCATGTAGCCCGCCCGTGCGGTCGAAGGTTTGCTGCGCATTCCGCATCGCGTCGGGCAATCTCGCAATCATCTCCGGATCGAGCGACAGGTCAGACTGAATCGCCGGCAGATTCGCCTGCACTGCCTCGATCGTCGCCTTCCCGCACAGTCCGCAACTGGAGCTGGCAAAGACGTGGCGCGTGAGCCGATCGAAATCGACGTACACCTCCGGCGCCAGCAGCACATTCAGCACATTCCCAGGCTCATTTTTCCCGCAATGCTCGCATCGCAAAATATCGCGACCTGATTTGACGATTCCCTCTGTCAACAAAAACCCCGCTGCCAGTTCCTCATCATGCCCCGGCGTGCGCATCGTGACCGTCACCGCCCGCCCCCGCACGCGAATCTCCAGCGGCTCCTCCGCCGCCAGCTCGTCCGGCTCGCTGCGCGCCGTCTGGCCATCCCATTTGCACACTTCAAATGATCGATTATCAGACATGGATCAGTGTGTGAGGACCCCGTACGCCGTTCATCGAAAACTGTTCGATTACGTTGTTTGAGCTTATCGTTTTGGCGGCAGGCTTACTATGTGTAATAGCTGTGTACACTTTATTGCTCTTCCTCCCCGGGCGGAGCCGGCGAAGCGTTGTTGACTGGGGCCCGCAAAAAACCTTACGATGCCCAACCCGGCCAATGGGCCGATGGTTTCTCGTAAGGCTTATTCATTATGCAGCCAAAGCAGGCTGGGAAGGCGACAACCTCCAAGGGTGGCAGACCGCCCAAGCCGCCGATGCCGGCGCCAGTCGTCCAGCAGCCCGAGGCCCTCAAGCCGGCGGCGCTGGGGCGATCGAGTGACGAAGACCTGATGCGCCGCACGCAGCAGGGAGATCGCCAGGCCTTTTCCCTGCTCTACGAGCGCTACAGCGCTTCGGTCCTCTCGTATCTCTATCGAATGCTGGGGAACGTCGAGGATGTCGAGTCGATCGGGCAGGAGGTTTTCCTTCGCGCCTTTCGCTTCGCGGCAACCTATCGCTATCCCCAAAAATTTTCGACCTGGCTGTTCACGATCACGCGAAATCTGGCGATCAACCAGTCGCGCCGTCGCAAGCGCAGCCCCATACGCAATATCACTGAATTGAATCTCGAAGGCATCGACATGAGCGGCGACCCGTATCAGGTGGCCGCCCGCGCAACCGACGATTTGGAGAAGCAGGAAGAAATCGCCCGCGTGCTCAAGGCCCTGGAGAGTTTGCCGACCGATCAGAAGGAAGTGATCGTGCTGGGCGTGTTCCAGGATTTGTCTTACGCGGAGATGGAAGAGATTACCGGGACCAAGGCAGTCACGCTTCGATCGCGCATGTTTCACGGGCTCAAGCGCCTGGCTCGGTCCACGGGCGGGCCGACGGAAACGCCGGGCCCGGAAGAGCCGACTGCTTCATGATGGAACGATCCGAAAGTTGAATCGACGAATATCCCATGCCGGCCAACGCTGAAACCGATCCGATGTTCACGCTCCTGACCGACGCCCTGCGAGAGGGGCCGGGTAGTGCGCCCTGGCAGGATGCTGTCGCGCGCTTGCGCGAAAGCGGCGCGAGGGAGCATGATGAATATCGTCTGCTGATCGACGCGCGACAAAATCTGGAAGATGGAAAAGAGTACCGCGCTGTTCGAGCGGGAGCGGGATTCACGCGAAAGTTGATGGATCAGTTGGATGACGCCGCGCCGGCCGACACGCGGCAGTTTCCTCTGGCAACCCTGATCGCAATCGTCTGCGGGATCGCCATTGTCGCGGTTTTAGGATTCCTGATTTATCGCGTCGTGGCTCCGCCAGCGCAGGGTGATCGGCAAGCGGTAGAGCAACTCGCTGCCCAGGCCAATACTTTCTTTACCGACATTCAAACCACGTCCTTCGATTCATCGCTTCCGGCAAATTGGAAGCAGATCGGCTCACTCTCGCTGGATTTGACCAACGGCCTGCATCCATCAGCGGGGAATAAAGTTCCTGCGGATGCGGGCGGCGGGGCTTATTGGATGCAGCCGCTGCCGGCTGACAAGGAATTCACCCTGGAAGTGCGGATGACCCCACAGTCATCGTCTACGGGCTATGCAACGGAAGTTTTTGTCGCCAACAGCAATCAATTCAGTTCCGATCGCGGCACCAGTCCGCGCGAGCTGACGTGGCTTTTCAATGGTAATGACCAGCAGGTGGTGGTTGATGGACATGTTGTGCCCATCGGTACATTAAAGGCAATGCCATCTTCCGTGCGTATCACGATTGGCGCGAATGTCGGACTCGTCGAGGTTAATGAGCAGCATCCGGACGGAAGCGGCTCATTCGTGCGCGTCTGGTCGGGTGCACATCATCTGGGCCAAAGCGGTCGATACGTCGGCGTTCGGTTTCTGCGCACGGGTGCCCAGGCCGGAGCGGCTCCGGAAATTAAACAGGTCAAGGTGGTTGGCAAGTGACGCGCCCGGCCACACAACACGAAGCAGCTTCCCCCGGCGATCCGCCCCCTGCGCCAACTTCGGATCTGGACGCGGCCAAGATGATGACCGATGTCTGCCAGCAGCTTCGCGCTGAGCTGCGCAAGGCGATCATCGGCCAGGACCGAGTCATCGAAGAGCTGCTGATTGCGATCTTTTCGCGCGGCCACTGCATCATGCAGGGCGTGCCGGGGTTGGCGAAAACGCTGCTGGTTTCGACGTTAGCGCAGGCGATGGATCTGAGCTTCCATCGAATTCAGTTTACGCCGGACTTGATGCCATCAGACATCACGGGCGCCGATGTTCTTCAGGAAGACCCGGAAACGGGCCGGCGACGGTTTGAGTTTTTAAAAGGACCGGTTTTTGCGAATCTGATTCTTGCCGATGAGATCAATCGCACGCCGCCCAAGACGCAGGCGGCACTGCTCCAGGCGATGCAGGAGAATCAGGTGTCGGCAGGGAGTCGCACGTTCGATCTTCCCACCCCATTTTTTGTCCTGGCGACGCAGAATCCAATCGAGCAGGAAGGCACTTATCCTCTGCCCGAAGCGCAGCTCGACCGATTCATGTTCATGGTGATGGTGAACTATCCGAAGCGCGAGGAGGAGCTGGAAGTTCTTAAGCGCACGACGGGGCCTGCCGCGCCAAAGATAAAAAAGATCGTCAATGGCCGGCGCATCAGCGAGCTTCAGCAGATCGTCCGGCGGGTTCCAGTGGGAGACCATGTATTTAATTTCGCCCTCGAGCTGATTCGGGCAACCCGCCCCGGCGAGGCGGGGGCGAGCGATTTTGTGCGGCACTGGCTCAGTTGGGGCGCGGGGCCGCGGGCCGGGCAATATATGATCCTGGCGGCCAAGGCGCGGGCGCTGATGTTCGGGCGGCTTTATGCAACGATCGAGGATGTCGAGGCGGTCGCCCCCGCGGTGCTTCGGCATCGCGTGGTGCCCAACTTCAATGCCGAGGCGGAGGGCGTCACCGTCGATCAGATTATCGAAAAAGTGATTTCCCTCATCCCACGCGGCAAGGGCGAAAGATTGCTGTAATTATCTTGAATTACACGATTTGAAGATTGATTCGTGGGGCAATTGCGGGTACGCTACACCTGTTGATTCCATTCGTTGCAGCGGCGGAAAGAATTATTTGTTTTCTCAAGCCGATCCGTTTAGAACTTGAAGATCAAAGCAGTTACGACCAGGGAAGCGGAGTGCAATGGCCGATACCTTGGAGAATCATCCCCAGCCCCCTGCCGAACTCTGCGGCTGTCCCGTCGATTGCGCTCTTTCGTTCAAAAATGGCTCGTTCCTGGCCATCGGACCGGGCGGCCGCGGTCTGGTTCTCAAGCGGCTCGACGCCGAATGCCTTTGGAAGGGCCAGCTTCATCCCCTGGTCCGTGATCGACTGAACCGCGCGCGCGAGCTGGCTCATCCGGGTCTGGCCAATCTCTTTGGCGTTTCGCGCGAGGGCGATGAAGCTTATCTGATGTGGGAATATGTCGAAGGCACTGCCTTCGATGAACACATCGCAGCCAGCAAGTGCGGCCAGCGAGAGCTTGCCGCGTTGGCCCGTGAGCTGATCCTGACGGTCGATCTCCTGCACATGCAGGGGATCGTTCATGGCGCTTTGGTGGCATCTAATATTATCGTGACGCCGGCGGGCGGAATTCGATTGACACATATCAGCCCGCATCTGTTTGCCGATCCGACGGTCGATACGGGGTGCGTGATCGCCCTTCTCGAGCAGCTTGTTGAGAGCCGGGGCGAATCTGCATCACCGTTGGGGCAAGTTCTTGCCGAGGCACATCAGCAAGGAATGCCACTTCGTCAACTGGGCACGAAGCTGGCGATCTTGAGCGGCCCGATTTCTGGCGAGGCGATTGAAGCCGATCCGCGCCCAGTTTCCAAATCGCGCTTTGGCGCATGGTTTGGAGCCGCTGCCGCGACAGTCATTGCCTTGGCCGCGGCGGCAGGTCTTTGGTATGCGGTGCAGGGTGGGCATTTCTCCGCTTCGGCTTCGCATGTTCCACCGGCGGCAATCGACGCGGGGCAGTAAGATCCGCGCTTTCCTTCCAGGGCAATCGCATATGCGCGCTCGTAGCACAGCCTTCCAGGCTGTGAATTGAAGATCACAGGCTGGAAGCCTGTGCTACGATATGCAATTGAGCTGGCTTTCTTCAAACTTCTTCGCTGAATTGACTGGATGTGATTGCATCGAGTGACAGGTCGCTCATCCGTCCCGCCTGAAAATAGATCTCCGCGAGTCCCGCCGACATCGCGGCATTGTCGGTGCAATAACGCAATTCGGGGAAATAGGTCGGCACCTGAAAATCGGCCAGGGCGGCGCGCAGCCCGCGATTGGCGGAAACGCCGCCACCGATCAAGACGGATTTCGCCTCGGTCAGCCGCAGCGCACGTTTGATCTTTTCAATAATCACGTCGATGCAGGCCGCCTGAAAGCTTGCGCAGACATTGTGCAGCTCACCCTCATCCCACTGCTCATCCATCATCGCCTTGACGCTTTGGCCTTTCTTAGGCACGCCGCGCACGTGATACAGCACCGATGTTTTGAGCCCGCTGAAGGAAAAATCGAGTGAGCTGCGTCCGAGCAAAGTTCGCGGAAAGGCGACAGCCTTTGGGTCCCCATATTGTGCCAGGCGATCGATGGCCGGCCCACCGGGATAGCCAAGATCGAGGATTGCCGAGACTTTGTCGTAAGCTTCGCCGACGGCGTCGTCGATCGTTGAGCCGATCATGCGCACGTCGAGCCAGTCGCGCACGTGATATAGCGCGGTATGGCCTCCGCTGCAGACCAGGCCAACCGCCGGGAGTTCGGGCCAACAATCGCGATCGAGCAGCACGCTGTACAGATGCGCATGAACATGATCGACGCCGATCAGGGGCTTGCCCGTTGTCCATGCGAGCGTCTTGGCCGCGGTGACGCCGATCAGCAGCGAGCCAATTAAACCCGGTCGATGTGCGACTGCAATTGCGTCGATTTTCGAAAAATCATTTGCCGCGAGACCGGCCGATGTCATTGCCTCGGTAATGACCGGCAGCAGGTTTTCGATGTGTGCCCGGCTCGCGATTTCCGGGACGACGCCGCGATATTTTGCATGCAATTCAAACTGCGTCGCGATGGCATTCGACAACACGCGACGTCCATCCACAACGACGGCTGCCGCGGTTTCATCGCAGGTGGATTCAAGCCCCAGAATAATCGCCATGTTATCTCTACGTCGATTCGACCCGCATCGCTATTGAGGCGCCTGTGCCGGCGAGATTACAGGCTCAGTCGACGGTCGCGTCGCGATATTCAGCTTCACGAATTTCCCGCCATTGCCGACCATTTTTGTAACTTCTTCGAGAGCCGCATCAAATTGCGGGTCGGCCGGCTGCGTCGCTGCGGCGGTCGCGGGTTGAGTCGTCTGCTGGGTCGTGGTTTTCGATATTGGCCCATGAAGCACATCCAGGTCGCTCTGCTCCCTGAGCAGCGCTTCCTCCTCGGGTGTATTCATGGGGACGGAAATCTGCGGATCGACGCCCCAATCCTTCGAATCCGGCTTGCGATGAACGAGCCGGCCGCTTGGAAGATAGTAATACGCGACGGTGATTTTCAGTTCACCCTCCGAATCGCCAAGTGGCATCACTTCCTGCACTGAACCCTTTCCGAAGCTGCGGTTGCCGACGGTAATGGCCCGGTGATTGTCCATCAGACTGCCGGAGACAATTTCGGCGGCACTGGCCGAGTGTTCGTTGATCAGCACGACCATCGGAAAATCGGGAAGCGTGCCCTGACCGTTGGCGCGGAAAATCTGCTCGGGGCGATTGCGTCCCTTCGTGCGGACAATTACGCCTTCCTTCACAAACATATTGACCACTTCCTCGGCCTGTTCGAGCTGTCCGCCGGGATTGAAGCGAAGATCGAGAACGAAGCCGCGCATCCCTTGCCCGACGAGCTGGTCGAGCACGCCTTTGATCTTCTTATAGGTGTCGCTGGTGAATTGCGTGATGCGGACGTAGCCGATCTTCGGATCTTCGCTGGCCCAGTAATTCCAGGCGTTGTCGTCGCCCCGGCGATACCCCTTCACCGTCGGCACGACGATCTCCTGTCGCGTCATCGTCAGGTCGGCCACGGCGCCACTGGGATGGCGAACGGTGATCTCAACTTTGGAATTGTCCGGCCCCTTGATCTTCTTCATCACGTCCGGCAGTCGGAGATTGCTGACCTCCTGATTGTTCACGCGCGTGATGATGTCGCCGGCCTGTACCCCCGCGCGCAATGCCGGGCTGTCTTCGATCGGGGTGACGACTTCCACTTCTCCCTTGGCGTTCTGCTCTAGCTGAATGCCCACTCCGCGGAAGCTGCCTTCCAGCATGCTCTCGAATTGTTCCTGGTTGGCCGGTGGCACATAGACGGTATACGGATCCAGCTTGCCGAGCATTCCGTCGATGGCCCCCTGCTGCAGTTTCTGCTGATCGACCGGATCGACGTAGTTGATCGTCACCTGGCGATGAATGTCCAGCAACGTGCGCACGAAGTGATAGTCATCGTCGCGCTGCGCCAGCGTACCGGGAATCTGGAACGCCAGGATCGCGATGAGCAGGATGCTGAGCGACCAGGCAAATTTCTCACGGTTCATGCCAACTCCGTTCGCGGCCTTCGTGCGAGTCAATTCTTCCGATTCAATGGACGCCCGATCTTAGCCGCGCGACTTGCTCCATGCCATGTATGAAGGTCGGGCAACACGTTTCATTCCTGCACGCGCATGGCCTGACAGGCTCGATCACCGATCCGCGGAAAGAGTGTTGCCAGCCCGAGCGCCCATCGCGACGGACGATAAGGCCAGACTTCGGGGCGCGGGCGGACAATCCCGCCGATCATCCTTCGGGCGACGACCTGCGCCGATTGGCGGATTTCGCGATCCACATGCCCGGGCCGCCTGCCAGCGCTTTGCGATGCAGAAACGTCACCAAATTCGGTGTCGGTGCCGATCGGATGAACGGTCGTCACCGCGATTTGCTGGCCAGCAAGCTCGACGCGCATCGCCTCGGCCAGTGAAAGCTGGGCCGCCTTGGTCGCAGAGTATGCGCCGAAGTAGGGCAAGCCCCGACGAGCCACCGCTGATGAGACAATCATTACTTGCCCGCGCCAGCCCCCACGCGGCTCCTGCTTGCGCATCTGCGGCACGGCCGCGTTGATGCAGTCAAAGGTTCCGAGCACATTGGTTGTAAAGATCGCCTCGAACTGCTGTCGAGTCATATCCGCGACGGGCGAGAGAAATCCGTAGCCGGAATTGCAGACCAGCGTGTCAATCCGACCATGACGTTGCACCGCCATCTCAATGAGCTGCTGGCATTCCGACTGCACCGCTACATCCGTCGGCACCACCAGATGCTGTCCGCCCAGTTTTGCGTTCAGCTCATTGAGTCGATCCGCGCGCCTCGCCGCGAGCACAAGCTGCGCCCCCGCCGCCGACAGTTCCTCGGCCAGCGCCCGCCCGATCCCGGCACTGGCGCCCGTAATGACAATCACCATCCCTTGGAGTTCTCTTCTCATTGAATCGAAGTATAGGTTCCCCAAGCATTTCGCGCGCGATTTGAAACTCAACTGAATCTCGCTATCTTCGCGGGTTGTTTCATTCGCGAAGGAGCGATCGTGCCATTCCGGTTTATCAATCCGAATTATCACGTCATCCTGATTCATTACCCGCTTGGGGTATTTGTTCTGGGCGTGATTCTGGAAATCATCAGCTTTATCTCGTCAAAGAGCAGCGCGCGGGTGGCGGCGCGATGGATGATCGTCCTGGGTGCGCTGCTGAGCATTCCCGCTGCGACCAGCGGCATCGCGGCTTTGCATGATGTGCAAAAGCAGGGCGCCTGGGCCATCGACCGCTATGCTTTTATGCGCTCGCACGTGCTCTGGATGAGCATCGGCACCCTATTGGCGGTCTTCTGCGCGATCGTCGGCCTGGGCGCGAGCAACTTGTGGCGCAATCGCCTGCGCCTTCCGCTGCTGCTGGGCTGCCTGGCCGCATTGGGATGTATGACCAACGGCGCCTGGTATGCCGGCGAATCGATCTACACAATGGGCACATCGGTGATGATGGTCAAATACAAGGGGAAGGGCGAAAAGATTACGCCGATTATTCCGCCGGCCATGGCACACCGTCCGGAGCTTCAGCCGCCCACCATCGATCCCTCGGCAACGCCCGATGAGCGGGCGCAGATCGAGCACGATTACAAATACGATCGCTTTGCCAAGTATTATGTCGGCGGCGAAGAGCAGATGCACATCGTCCTCGCCGGCTTTGCGTTGGCCTTTGCATTGGGGGCCATGGGATTGTCTTTCCGCCGGCTCACGTCGCTGCGCAGTTACGATCAGATGCAAATGGAATCGGAACAGCAGGAAGTTTCGCTGATCGGCGGCCCGCCCCGGCGCGTGACCGATGACGTCGCGATGATGCGTACTCTCAATCCCGATGCCGCGGTCGAGCCTCAGGAGCGCGTGCCGGTTTCGCGATTCTGGCTGCTGTCCATTCTCGTCACGCTCATCACGGTCGTGCTCGGATACTGGATCCTGGAGAAAGACAAGTTCGCCACTTCGGAAGGATTCCACGCATTTTTGCGCGTGATCGCCTATCCGAAGGATCATGACGAAATGCGGCACTTCGCGCACTTTGTCCTGGGCGGCGGGATGGTGCTCGTAATGTTCATCATGGCGTTGTTGGCGCTGTGGATGCCTCGCCGACGAATCACGCTGGCTTTCTTCTCAATCGTCCTCGTGTTCCTGATGGCTGCGCAGGTGTGGATTGGCGTCCTGCTGACCTTCGATGATGAAGGGCCACTGACGCACTTCAACAAGGCCGACACTGATTCGGCAATGATTGATCCTGTCGCGGCGCCGTTGCTCGCGCAGAGATGAGGATCACTCCACCATTTACCCCCGCCCGCGATGGCATCCAACCTGGGACTGGAAATCCTCTGGCGCGGCACCGACATGCTCGCGATCAACAAGTCCGCCGGACTGGCGGTCATTCCGGGGCGAGGCGAGGAGTGGAGCGTGTTGCAGGAGCTCGCCCGGCAACTTTCGATTCCGTGCGCGGGAACGAATGACCCGCGCGTGCGCATCGTGCATCGGCTGGACAAGGATACGTCCGGTGTGCTGTTATTTGCGACAACCGTGGAAGCACAACGGCATCTATCGCATCAATTCCAGAACAATACGATCGAAAAACAATATCTCGCCCTCGTGAGCGGCCGGCCCGAGGCTGATGAGGGCCAAATCGACGGGCCTTTGGCGCCACATCCGAATTCAGCGAGACGGATGGCGATTGTGAAGCGTGGCGGGCGGCCGGCGCGGACGCTTTGGAAAGTGGAAGAGCGGTTTCGCGATTACGCGCTGCTGCGCGTCTTTCCCAAAACGGGAAAGACTCATCAGATTCGCGTGCATCTGCAATCGATCGGCCTGCCGCTGGCGATCGATCCGCTCTATCACGCCGGGGCCAATAGCGAGGGGATCTGCCTGAGTACATTCAAGCGGGGATATCGATCATCGGGCGAGCCGGAGAGGCCGCTGATTTCGCGGCTGCCGCTGCACGCACATCGGCTGGCCTTTGTCGATCAAGCCAACGAGCGCGTTGAGATTGAAGCGCCCCTGCCTAAGGATTTTCGGGCGGTGCTGAATATGCTGCGGAAGTATTCGCGCTGAAAAGGTTAAGGCTTGGCCGTCGAAGCAAAGAAATCCGCGACTTTGCACTTGAATTCAGGCAGTGCGGATTCGCCGGAAATCTCGTCATCTTCGTGGAGGAGTGAAACTGTGCCGTCAGCGCGGTGAATCGAAACCGTGCGCGTGGAGGGATAGACAATCCAGATGAGCGGGAAGCCGTTTTTCAGGTATTCCTCAAGTTTGTTCGCCACGTCATAGGCCAGATCACTGGGAGACACCACTTCCACCGCCAGATCTGGTGGAATGGGCATGAAGCCTTCGTCCGGATCGATCCGCGCCATTCGATCCTTTCGAACAACTGAAACGTCAGGCCGGCGGAATTTCATCGGATCATCGGAAAAACATCGATAGCCTACACTAGCGGGATAGACTCGAGCCGACCCTGTTCGCATCGCCACATTTCGCAAGGCCCAACCAATGGCCAACTCTATTTCACCTGATCGAATGCTCACCGGCTTCTCCAGGATTTGACCATTAACAAATTCCACCCCTGCGTCGTCCTGAAGGCGAAGCAGTTCATTACTTGTCGGGACGGTTGATGCCTGGGGGCTGACCACGTGCTATTCCCAAAAATGGATCAGAACTTACGAACATTTTACCAGCATTTATGGTCTTTGCATAACTCAAAGTGGTGTGGCCCTCTGTATGGGGGCAAAAATTCGGCCGGCTCGTTTTCAGGTGACGAGCCGGCCGGGGTTGGGTGCAAAGAGATTCGAAAAATTCTTCCGTTACTCTTTGACTTCGTATTCAGCGTCGATGACGTCTTCGTCCTTCTTGGCTCCGGCACCCGCGCCGGCGGTGGCGCGGTCGCTGGGGCCGGTCTGCGGTCCACCCGGTGCTGCGCCGGCCTGGGCCGCCTGGGCTTTGTACATCTCTTCGCCCAGCTTCTGTGCAACCTGCTGAAGTGCGTCCATCGTTTTCTTGATGCGATCGGCATCTTCGCTCTTGAGCGCATCGCGAAGATTGTTCAGCGCGCTTTCGATCTGCCCGCGAACATCGGGCGTCACTTTCTCGCCATACTCCTTGAGCGTCTTCTCGGTCTGGTAGGCGAGGCTTTCGCCCTGATTTTTCAGGTCGATCACTTCGCGGCGTTTCTTGTCTTCGGCCGCATGCTGCTCGGCGTCGAGCCGCATCTTCTCGATCTCTTCCTTCGAGAGGCCGCCGGTCTTTTCGATGCGGTGGGCGATCTCTTTGCCGGTGCCGCGATCCTTGGCGACGACATTGAGGATGCCGTTCACGTCGATGTTAAACGTCACCTCGATCTGCGGCATGCCGCGCGGCGCCGGCGGAATGCCTTCAAGGTTGAACGTGCCGAGCAATCGGTTATCGCGGGCAAACTCGCGCTCGCCCTGGAGCACGTTGATCGTCACGGCGCTTTGATTGTCGGCTGCCGTCGAGAAGGTTTCGCTCTTGCTCGTCGGGATCGTCGTGTTACGCGGAATGAGCGGGGTCATGACGCCGCCAAGGGTTTCAACACCCAATGACAGCGGCGTGGCATCGAGCACGAGAATGTCTTTCACCGCGCCGGTTGCGATCGCGCCTTGAATGGCCGCGCCGATCGCCACCA
>JANWHF010000172.1 GCA_025450555.1 Tepidisphaeraceae bacterium
AGATCCTCGCGCGTCGAGCCAAGGGTGAGCCCTGTAAAAGCCGCCTGCTTCTGCTCGATGCTCATGCGGTCGCCAGCCAGATATGGATCGAACCGGACACTCGACGTTGGCTTCGCGCCCGTTCGCGTTTCGCGCAGCGCCAGCTTCAGCGCAAGCTTTTCGAATTCCGGCCAACTCTTATCCGCAAAAAACTGCTCCTTCGCCCAGGCGATCGCCGACCCGGCCGCCGCGATGGTGCTTACCGAAAGCCAGAGCCTGCCAATCCCCAGCGCGCGGGTCAGCAATCTTTCATGGGGCACGGCGCGACTGGCGCATAGCGCGAGCACATCGGTCGATCCGCAGACGTTGACGATCTGCCCGGGCTGCGCCCCGGTCGCCAGCATTCCGGCGCTGCCATCCACAACGCCGACGACCATCGGCGTTCCTTCCATCACACCCAGGCGCGAAGCCGACAAGCGGCTGATCTTGCCGCCAATCTCGTTCGCATCGTGCAATTCCGGAAGTTGCAAAGCCTTCGCGCCGACCGCCTTGCAAAGCTCCTCGTTCCACCCATCCAGCTTCACCGTTGAATAAACGCCCATGAACGATGCATTGGCCGTATCCACCACGCGCGAGCCGGTGAACTGGCGATGCAGAAAAGTATTGAGATGCCCGACCAGATCGGCCTTGCGCAAGCGGCCCGGCTCATGCCGATTAAACCAGGCCCAAGTCGTCGAGCTGATGCCGCCGGGAAATGGGCGGGTGCCCGCGATGCTTAGATGGCGCTCTTTGCCGATGCTCTTTTCCAGCTCCAGCGCCTCGGCAACGCTTCGTCGATCTTGATGCGTCACGATTCGCGTCAGCGCTTCGCCCTTCGCATCCATCGCCACCCAGGCAGGAGACATGACTGACAAGGCAATCGCCTCCGCTCTGCGCGCCGATTTCCCAAGCTGCCGGGTCGCCCCAAAAACTGCCTTGAGAATCGCCCCCGGCTCCACTTCCACCTTCGGCCCATCGCGCAACGTCGGAAACGGCGCATGAACGATCTTGCCCGCAACCTTGCCATTGCGCAGCAGCGCGCATTTCACGGAAGACGACCCGATGTCGATGCCCAGGAGGTTCATGCAAAACTGTGATAGCCCCAGGGGAACCACGTCTGCCTCTACGTAGCACAGGCTTCCAGCCTGTGGTCTTCAAGCCACAGCCTGCAAGGCTGTGCTACGAGCGTGCATGTGCGATTGCCCTGAGTCGGCCCATTCCAACCTGCCACGACCTACGCCTTCCGCGCCTTGTCCTGCTCGTGCGCTTCGGGCGATTTTGCCGGCGGCGTCTGTTCGCTCCATTCGGTATGGATGAAGGTGCCGGGCTTATCGGTACGCTCGTATGTATGGGCGCCAAAGAAATCGCGCTGCGCCTGGATGAGATTGCCCGGCAACCTCGCCCGCCGATAGCTGTCGTAATAGGCCAGCGACCCGCTGAAGGCCGGCAGCCCGATTCCGTTGGCAATGCCCAGGGTCACCACGCGCCGCCATGCGCGCTGGCGCTGGCCGATCATGTCGACGAAGCGGGCATCCATCAGCAGGTTCGGCAGATTTGGATTCTGCCGGAAGGCCTTGGTGATTTCCTCGAGAAATACCGCGCGAATGATGCACCCCGCCCGCCAGATCATCGGCAGATCGGGGAGCTTCATGTGGAAATCAAAGCCGCCCTTATCGCGCGTCCGGTTGGCGGCCGACAGCAGCGCCATGCCTTGTGCATAAGAGCAGATCTTCGAGCAGTACAGCGCATCTTTCACGTCATTGGCAAACTGCTGCACGCCGTTGGGATACAGGCTGTCGATAAACTGCTGAATGGGCCCATATTGATCGCACTTCTGCCCGATGACGCGCGGCATCGCGCCGCCGAGCACCTGACTGGCCGCCTCGCGCTCATTCTTGAGCATCGAAATCTCGCGGCTGTCCACCGCGGCGGCGATCGTCGGAATCGGAACCAGCAGATCCAGCGCCGCCTTGATCGTCCAGGTGCCGGTGCCCTTCATCCCCACCACATCGCGAATCTGCTCGACCAGCGGCCGGCTCGGATTCTGCGGATCGGGGAAATTGATCACCTTCTGCGTGATCTCGATCAGGAAGCTTTGCAATTCAGTGGTGTTCCACTGGGCGAAGACGTCCTGAAGCTGCGCGTTATTCAAGCCGCCGACGTTTTTCAGCAGGTCGTACGCCTCGGCGATCAACTGCATGTCGCCGTATTCGATGCCGTTGTGAACCATCTTTACGAAATGGCCCGCGCCGCCATCGCCGCAGTAGGTCACGCAGGGAACGCCGTCGCTGGGCGCCTTGGCGGCAATCTTTTCCAGGACCGGCTTGAGATGTTGATACGATTCAAAATCCCCGCCCGGCATCAGGCTGGGCCCCCACAGCGCACCCTCTTCTCCGCCGCTCACACCCATGCCAAAAAATCGAATGCCGGTGGGTTTGAGCTCCGCCACGCGACGCTCGGTATCGGTGAACAGCGAATTGCCCCCGTCGATGACGATGTCACCCGGCTGCAGCACCGGCTTAAGTTCATTGATCACCGCATCGACCGGCGCCCCCGCCTTCACCATGATCAAAATCCGCCGGGGCCGTTCCAGGAGCTGCGCGAACTCGGCTACCGTTTTGGCCCCTTTGGCATTTCTGCCCTTGGCCGTTTCATTGATGAAATGCTCGGTCTTGGAATAAGTACGATTGTAAACGGCAATCGGAAATCCATTGCGCTCGATATTCATCGCGATGTTCCGACCCATCACTTCCAACCCGATAACGCCAAACGCCTGACCGGCCATGGGGCCACCTTCTCTTTTTTAACGATTGACCAAAGCGAATTCGGCGAAGCCTCGCCGAGCCGGGCGACTGATTGAATTTACCGCGAGCCTTTCATTCAGGTCCCGATGCGCAAAGCGTAGGGCGCGGGGGGATTTGGAGCAACCCTTTGCAACATCGCACGTCGTTCAGCACGAGATCTTCCGCTGATGCCCAACGAGTCCGACGCCCACTGGCACCGCATCTCCTGTATTTCTGTGGGTTCTTCGCAATTATTCCCGCTTCTTCATTCGCCGGCTTCTCCGCAGCAGGCCAAGCAATCCAATACCCAGCAGGGACATTGCCCCCGGCTCTGGCGTTGCGGAATTCGCCGTAGCGTTAGCGACGATGAAATCGGTGCTGAATCCGTCGCCGGACATGCTGGTCAGATCCAGCTCCCATCCAAGATGGATCAGCCCATCAGCACCGGTAAATACCGGTCCTTCGTCAACGACGTGGTCGGTGAAATAACTCTGGGCGGCCGCAAGATTTGTGAAAATCTCATTGACCGCGGCGGCTCCGTTCACCGTCGCCTTGAAATGAAGCAATTGGAATCCGTTGCCCGTAAAGTTTGCATCGAGCAGCCCCAGAAGAATGTGCTGCGGCGAAGAGAATTGAAACGGATTGATCACTTCCGAGGCGTCGGCCGTGTAAACATTTGCCGCCGTGCTGGAGCCCAAGCCGCTGAGCATCAGCAAACCCAATACGTCGCTCTTCGGCCCAGGCCCTGAGCCATCGACATTGAAATCCTTCTGAATCGAATGCTGCGCCAGAGCCGCGAGGCTGTCGCTCTGCGTTGGCATGGCCGTCAGAAATGCGGCGGCCTGCAGTCCGCTGGCCTGCGAAGGCGCCGGCGCACCCTGACCCACTGAATCGCGGCTTTCGACGTGGTTCAGCGCGTTCTGTGTCGGCGCTAGCGCATGCGCCTGCGCGCCGATCACCACGCCCGTTGCGGCATTGGCATAGGCTTGGGCGTTTCCAGAACCACCATTTGAAAAGCTGTCGGCTTGCGCAATTCCGCTTCGGGTGTTGGCTGTGGCAAGCGAAATCGCCGAACCCGTGATGGATTTGGATCCGCCAATAGCGGTGGATGATGCGGCGGCCTGACTAAAGGGACTGGTGGCTTGTGCCGTGGATGAAGCCGCGCCACTTGCGAGATTCTGCGCCGCCCCTGACCCCGCGATTGCTTGATCGATAGCCGAGGCGAGTGCATTTCCGCTGGTGGTGGCAACCGACGAGCTTGTGGCATTTCCGCCGGCGCCAGATGGAGTGGCCCCGACGTCGCTCGAGAAGTAGCCTCCGTCTCCGGCATTCGCCTGCCCGTTTGCACTTGCGTTGCCCGTGGATTCAGCGGTTGCCGATGCAATCGCATTACCGCCGTTGCTCGAGAAGGGGGCAATGACCGCTCCGCCGGGAGCTCCGGTTGCATTGGCGTTGGCAATGCTTTCGCCGCCGCTGTTCATTGAGTGGGCCAGCGCATCGGCAGATCCCGCGCTACCAGGCCCCGCCTGCCGGACTCCATTCGGAGCGACTACTCCGCCGCCGCCCGTCGCATTTGAAGTGATCGTTAGTGATCCGACATTTTTTGAGCGGGTAAGGGTGCTCAGCGCGTCGCCCGAGACTCCCTGCACTGCATGCGCGGAGCCGCCAATCGCTATCTGGGTGAGATTCAAAACGCCACTGGTATTCCCATCCACGATGTCGATCGCACTGGCCGCGGCGCCCGCGCCGCCCGCACCGTTGGAGAGATTGGCCCCACCATCCCCTCCCTGGACTAGCCCGGTTACGGACACTGTCCCACCACCCGTTGAAGCGCCATAGACGGTGCTGAGGGTTGCCGTGCCTCCATTGCCCGATTGACGAAAGCCGTAGGCCGATCCGGCACTCCCGCCAATTGCCCTCGCAGTTGCGTTGACCGCAAAACTGCCGGTCAGGTTAATCGATGCCAGTGCAGTTCCACCATCGCCGTTGCCTGGTGTGGTAGGCGGATTGGCATTGCTTGTGATATCGCCGCTGTTTCCTCCAGTTGCGCTGGACACTGCAGTTAACACGGACGACTGCGTGTCCTGGTAAGTCAACGTCGAATTGGCATTGCCGCCCGGCCCGCCAACGGGCGGACCGTAGCCGCCGCCTGCGACGGCGTACTGCAGGAGAGTCAGTTTTCCTGTCGTGGCGCCCGAGACGGAATTGTTAGCCCAAATGCTTCCGCCGATGCTTCCAACGCCGCCTCCTGCGGCCGCAATTACGACGACGTTCCCTCCACCGGTCGATACGCCGCGCGCTGTAGCCGAAGCGGTGCCGCCCGGCTGGGAAATAGAAGATGCACCGCCGGCCAGTGCCGTTGCGGACACTGATGCCGAACCGGCGTTCGTCGCCAGCGCCTGGGCCGACACCGTTTCACTCGGAGCCCAGCCGCCCGAAGCCTGGCTATTGGCAATCGCCTGACTGTTGCCGTGGGCCGTTGCAGTCGCCACGCTGCTGTTGACCATTCCGGTGGTTGGCTGTCCGGTGCCTATAATTTCTGAGTTACTGCTGGCCGAAGCGATTAGCCCATCGCCGGACGTGATCGCGGTAGCCGCAGCGCTGACTGCGGCCGAATACTGCGATTCCGCAATGGCATGGGTTGTGGCTGGGCCACCACTATTCGTTGCGCTCGCAATTGCGTTGACGGGTCCGCCCGCTTGCAAAAAAAAGCCCGTCCCATTGGCTTGCGTCGTAACGTTTAACGAAAGGGAAGTGGTGGACTTGGAAAGGCTGCTGGTGGCTGCGCCACCGGTATATGACTTGGCGATCTGCAAGAGCGACAGATTCCCGGTGGTCGCGCCATCAATTGCATTGATCGCCGAAACCGGGACGCCCGGCAATGTTTCAGTGTTGGAAGTAACTCCGCCATTGCCGGTGTTCAGAATGCCGGTGACGCTCACGTCGCCGCCGCCTGTAGAAATGCCATCCAGTTGTTGAAAGAAAGCGCTCCCGCCTCCTTTTCCTTGACCGTCGCCGCCGGTCGCGGTGGCGAAAATGGTCACGTTGTGAGCGCCGGTGATCGTTCCACCCACCGAAGCTGACCCGGCACTCCCGGGCCCGAAGTTAATGTTCGAAGCGCCGGCCTGACCGCCGCGTGACTGCAAGTTGATGTTGAGCGCTGTCGCCGTCGTGTCGGTTAGGGTCAACAAGGATGAGGCATAGCCGCCATTTCCACCACCCAACCCGCCATCGCCGCCGCCCGCGAATTGGCTCAGTTGAAGGATTCCCTGAGTCGATCCTCCGACCACATTGGTCATGGACGACTCGGCGCCGTCACCGCCTCGACCGCCGGAGGTTTTACCGCTGCCGCCCATTCCGCCGATCTGCTGCGCCGCCACTTGTACGGTCCCGGTTCCATTCACCGAGCCGAAGGCCGAATCGACGAATCCCTCTCCACCATTTCCGCCGGCCGTTCCGGGGCCCTGCGAGTCGCCGCCGTACCCGCCCGTCGCGGTGGCGGTGACATTGACCGAAAAATTACCGGTATTGGATGCAGAAGCTGAGGCGTGTGCATCACCCCCCGCGCCGCCGGTGGACAATCCGTTTCCAAGGCCGGGCGATCCCCCAGTTCCGCCAGTGGCCACTGCGTTTGCTCCGATGAAGTTGGTCAAGATCGCGGAAGTCGTGGCCGTCGCAGTGGCGTTTCCTCCATGACCCCCATTGCCGCCCGCGCCGGCGGTGGGCGTACCAACGCTTCCGCCGTTTCCTCCACTCCCACCACTTCCGCCGTTGGCCGTGGCGTTAGCGGTAAGACCCGGGGAGAATGCTGCTGCCGTCGCCGTTGCATCTCCGCCCGCGCCGCCCGCGCCGCCATTACCGCCTTGGGAACCGGCAGGCGAGCCGTCGCCTCCCTTGCCACCGACTCCTCCGCTGCCGCCGTTGGCGGTGGCAGAGTTGTTGGTATTGGGGGGGGTGGCCTTGGCGGTCGTCGGCTGGGCATCGCCACCCGCGGTGCCGTCGGTGCCTGGATTCCCTGCGACGCCCGGCGTACCGGGAGTTCCAGGCGCGCCGTTCTGCGTATCCGTGCCCGCAAAGGCAACGCCCGCGCAGACCGTGGCCACGGCAAGCGACAAAGCCGCTTTTCCCAAACGACGATTCAATCGTGACATCCCCGCTCCAATTGAAGGACAAAAGTTGGAATTCCCTCCCAACGACAGAAGGCAAAGTGTAATGGGCCCCGATTGAATGGGCAACCTTAAAATAGGGTTTTGAGAAGCTCCCCCGCAATGTTTGATAAACCGCTACTTTTGAACGACGTCAAATCCCCTTGGGCCCTTTGGTCCACTTTGATCCGTTGCAGTAACACCTCGCCGCTGGAGCAGGATCGCTTTCAGCCGCTCGGCTTCGGCGGGTGTGATTTTGCCGGATTCTTTCATCGCATGAATGTCCGCCAGATCGAATGGGTCTGGGGCGGGCCGGTCACTGCGCCGCTTGTATCGGCGACGCAGCGGCATCACCAGGATTTGCACGACCAGTGCCACAAACAATCCGATGATGAGCGCGATGCTGCCGGTGATGGTCATCTCCTTAACGTTTCGACTGTGATACATTCATATATTGTGATATCATAACTTACTACTAATCCGAAGCCCCTTTCGCTTTCCACAGCACCAGCGGTCGGCGCGTGTGGCCGAAGACGGCGACGGCGATCTCTTGCCGGTGCGGGAGAAATCCGAAATCTCTCTGGGGCGCTCACACTGGCTGCCCCAACCCCCAGGTGAGCACACGATGGCGACATTGTGTCATACTTAAAATACACCAAAATGCATCATTTTGCATCATTTTGCATCATAATGCATCACTTTTTCGGTTTTTCGTGATGCATCACCGACGAAATGTCGTGGCGAGGCAGAACCGTTCGCTCCTTCTGCATTTCCTTGGAAAAAATTGATATGCGCATGACGGTGGACCTCCCGCTGACGAATGTGTCATCGTAGCATGATCATATGCGGCGTCAATAAAAAAATATTATACCCTTCCATGACCCATACATTGTTTGCTGCGAGCGGACCCATCTCTCGACTCTGTAAAATTTACTATTTCATAAGCGACCGTGATTTAATCAATTGTGGCTGCGAAGCAAATCCAGCGCAGGGGCATACGCGGGTTGAATCTGCAGCGCTCGCTGGGCGGCTTGCCGAGCTTCTTGTGGGCGATTTAATTGCAGAAGAAGCGCGGCGCGGGCGTAGGGAATGTCGGGATCACGGGGGTCTGCGCCTTCGGCGGCGGCGAAGGCGCCGAGAGCACCGTCGGTATCGCCATTGTTGCGAAGAGCCAGCGCGAGGTTGTACCAGGCCCGCGCGTGATGGGGATCGATGCGGACGGCGGAGCGCAATGACGCGATTGCCTTTTGCGTTTGCCCAAGCTCGGCATAGGCCAGGCCAAGCAGGTACGGATACTCGGCACTTTTTGGGTCGAGCCGGCAGGCGGTTTCCAGTTCTGTCGCGGCATCCTCAGATTTGCCTAACGCGCTGTAGGTCATTGCGATCTCGCGCCGCAGGGATGCGGAGCCGCTGTCCCATTGCTCGGCGGTGCGGAGATGCTGGATCGCCACATCGGCCTGACCACGCGATGCAAAATAATTTGCCTCTTGAAGCTGGCCGGTCGGTTGGTCGCTTTGAAAGGTGAGGAAGCGGAGATATTCCTTGCCGACTGGTGAATGCGGATCGATCGACTGCTGCAAGGTATTGGCTGCGGAGATGCGAACATTGCGGGCCGAGTCGCTTAGACAATTCTGGAGCGCGGAATGAACCTGAGGCTGTTCGACCAGCGCTCCCAGGGCGCGGACGGCTGATGCCCGCTCCAGCGGATCAGTAGCTTTGAGTTCGGATATTAGTGCCGACCGGACATCGTCGCGCGCCGTCCATGGGGCGAGAAGATTCACGCAAGCTGCCTTCCAGTAAGGCGGCTGGGTCGCATCCTGCAGCAGGGCAAGCAATCCGGTGCAGGCCGAGTCTTCTCCCTTTCGAGCCGCGGCAACGGTCATCGCGCGATGGCGCGCGGGGCGATCGAGTTTTGCTCCATACCATTTGCTCGCGTTTTCATTGGCCCAGTCTGCGCTCTTGTCGGCATGGCAGCGATTGCAGGCGTTGGGAATGCCAAGCTGCAGGGTCAGCAGCGGATCAGGCGTGGTAAATCCGTGATCGTGACGGCCATGGCGCTGCATATATGTCGTCTGCGGCATGTGGCAGTTGATGCATTGCGAGCCGGCACTGTCAGGCCGATGAAACGTGTGCTTGAGCGGATCGATGATCGGCGCTTTGGGAAAAGCGCCGACATGGCAGCGCATACAGAGGGCGTTGCCGATCAGCAGCGTTTTTCCCGAATGCGGATCGTGGCAATCGACGCAGCGCACGCCCGCCGCGTGCATTTTACTGCCGAGGAAGGCGGATAGCTCATAATCCTCATCGTGGATTTGCCCATCGGGATAGAAGGTGTCGGAGGCATTGACCCCATCTAGCATGTAATGATCGAAGAAGGAATCACCGGGTTTGAAATCGCCGGTGAGGTCGCCCCGCCGGGCGTGGCATGAGCCGCAGGTGTCCACCATTTGTGCGCTGCTCAAAGGGTGGGGGTTAGGATCTTTTCCACCTTTGGCGCTGTACTTTTTTTCCCATTGCACGTGAGACGCCATCGGCCCATGGCAGGATTCGCAGGAGACTGACATCTGGGCCATCGCGGTGTGATAGGTGTCGGTGGCGGGGTCATAATTCTTGCGGACGCGCGTGTTATGGCACGCGGCGCACATCGTATTCCAGGTCATCCCCCGGCCGGTCCAATGGCCCCACTCGCCGGGATGGCGGTCTTCGTTGCCGTAGACGTCGAACCATTGATTGCGGTTGGGGTCGTAGGCGAGTTCGAGAGCCTGAAGGCGGCCGCCTTCGCCAGCAACGAGGAATTGTCGGAGCGGATCGACGCCGATGACACGCAAAATCTTTTGCGGAGATTGCGAACCGCTGCGATCGTCTGTGATGACCTCGGGTGTTTGGTTTGAAAGTAGGGCCTGGGAAGTCCTCGAACCGTGATGAAAAGTCCGTGGCGGATCGAAAGCTGATCGATCTTTTGCGAGATCAACCGGGCGCTCCGCCAGACCATGATGCGAAGTGGACCATCGGTCGAATTCGCTTTGGTGACACGCGCGGCAGGAATCCGAGCCGGCATACATTGCAAAAACGGTCGCGTCCGGAAGCGGTGCGCCGTTTTGTTCTTGTGATTTCGTGAATGATGGATTCGAGGATTTTTTGTAGGTCAGGAAGACCGCGAGAACGAGAATAACGCAACACAGCAAAGCCCAAAACCATCGCCGCGAACGTCGAGTGGGGACCGTTGGCGCTACTTCGCGTCTTTTTTTCCCGGGTTTGGGCATCTACCTGACGACAAAAAGCATAACGCGTTTCTGGAGGGCGGCAGTCCTCTGCCGCCGCAGATGATCGAAGAGAGCCGCGCACGAAGCAAGCGGATTTGGTGTGGGACATCGCGCCCCAAATCCGCTTACTTCGTGCGCGGCTCCTTCATTCTTGCTCCACTCGCAGCGTCGCAAGAGCGACGCCCTCCAATGCGCCTTCGGCGCTTGATTGCGTTAGGAATTCTTCCTGCGTTTGACGTGATCTATTGTACCGCTTTGGCGGTCGCCCCGTCCATCGTATGGAATTGCTGGCGGAGGAAATCGCGGATGCGCCGCTGGATTTTGGGATTGAAGTAATCGCTTTGATTCGATCCGCCGGGCAACATCAGGCTGGGGCGTGATGCCGTCACCTGGGCCATTCGGCTGAAGTTCACGTCATCGGCCTCGACGTGATAGTAAAGCTCGTATTCCCATTTGCAGATCGGCTGGAGCCAATGGAAGCGGGGATCTCTTGGTCCGACGTAGCGATCGAGCATGTCATCGGCCGTCTGCACCGGGTCGGCGAGGATCAGCCCCTTGACGTTCTCATCGCGCGAAGCGGCCAACAGCGCCGCCGTCGCTCCGGAACCCAGCCCGACGACAAAGACTCGGTTTCCATCGACTCTCGGCTGCTGGCGGAGCCATTCGACGGCTGCGCGCACGTCGCCGGCCTCGTTAGCGCCGAAGGTTTGACCGCGCGGGATGCCCGCCCCGACCCCGCGAAGACCAACCGCCATGACGGCATAGCCTTCATCATGCAGCATCGGAATCAGCGGCAGGAATTCCTGCGGGGAACTGGCAAAGTCGTGAACCAGTACGATGCCCGGCGAATCGGAGCGCAAAGCCAGATCTTTCTGGTCAATAATCTTATGCGCATCCAGAGCCGGCGCCATCCAGGCGGTTAGGGAGACGCCATCGGTGCTGCTCAAGGAGACGGTGTCGAAATAAATTCCAACGGAATTGGGGTCGGCGGTAATCGCGGGAACCGTTGGGTGCGTTCCCACGTACATCAGCAGGAATGCTGTGCCTGCCAGCGCGAGCGGCAGGAAAAACAGTTGGCAGACGATTGCGCGGACGAATTCGGCAAAGCCGCGGCGCGGGCGCGCCTCACTCTTCGGCTCCAAGGCGAGCGGCCGGCTGAAGAGCAGTCGGAAAAACCATTTGATGGGCGCCATCAGCCATTTTCGCGCCGCCAGCTTCTTTTTGGGCTGCGGCTCGAAGGGCTGGACGAACAGCGGGTCCATCACCGGTCTTTGCGTGCTCATAGCGTCCTGGTTTTGCTGGCTTGCCACGTCGTCAAACCTACGATACTTCGCCTGGGTCGTGCCAATTGCCTGTTTCCAAATGTTCTATCGGCTTGACGCAACGCGGGCTGAATCGTAGGTTAGGCAATGCAAATTTGAGTTGTATCCTGGTGGATCAGGATATTATGGGTAGCGAGAGTTGCGCTGCGGGGGCGGGTGGCTCGGAGAGCCGTCCGAAGTTGCTTCAGGCATAGGCAAAGATAGCCGATGCCACAACTTGAAAGGGAGTCACGGATGGCCAAGGGCAAACACGCGGCAGCCTTATTTGAAGTAATCCACTCCAATAAAAAATCGGAGCCGGCAGCGGGTGCATTGCGCACCCCCAAATGGTGGTTCAAGAGCCGCCCTGCTATTCGCCGAGTTCCTTCGGCACAGCCCGAAGTGGTGACGGCGGAATATCCGCCGACCCTCACTCCCGAACCCGAGCCGGCCACTGCGCCGTTCGAATCGCAAGGTTCGCGCGGACGATTCAGCCAGGCGCGCAACGAACTTAACTTGCGGATGCGCTTCAGCACCCTGGTGGTCAGCGGATTTGCAGTGCTGATGGCCCTGGGAATCGCTTATGTCCTCGGAAAGCATGCGACCGAAGGGCCGCAGACCGCATCGGCAGGAACCGATGTTGTTGAGACGACTCGGCACACGCCGGTGACGCCCGGCGCGCTGAATGTGCCCCATCGCAACGTTCGTACAAATGCTGGCGGCTCAACGGTGGTTCCCCAACGCCATTTCGATGCGCCGAAGGTGATTGCAACGCCAGCCAACGCCAAGAACATCGAACCGGAACCCCAGATCGACTTGACCGGCCCGCGAGTCATTGGCCGAAATTACATCATCGTGATGACCTTCCCGCCGGAACGAAAGGCCGAGGCGCAAAAGGCCTGCGATCTGCTCAACCAGCATGGCGTTCCCTGCACGATCGAAAAAGCCCCGGCTCAGGTCATCGACCCCCATCGCAACTATCTGGCCGTGATCTCCTCGCGCGGCTTCGATCACACCTCCGACCCGACCTGCACGGCTTATGTGCGCAAAGTCGAGGCAATCGGTCGATCGATCCGCGATTACCAATCGCTCATGCTGTTCAAGTGGCGGTAACGGCCCAGGCGTTTCAAACGGCAAAGTTTACCTCGGGGATCCGGGGCGGCGCGAGTACGCTGCCCCCGCGTGGACAGGAGGGGCCCGGACGTTGAAGCGGGAAACCCGCGAGGTGTGTCGCAGCGCGTATCCGATCCTCTTTGCCCATACCAGCACTATAAATTCGCGCGACGGGCAATCATCGCGCCGC
>JANWHF010000173.1 GCA_025450555.1 Tepidisphaeraceae bacterium
CCCGGCTCCTGCTTGCCGCCGGGGAATTCCCAATGGTCGGCAAACGTGTCGCCTTTGCGCCGCTTGGCGATCAGGATTTTTGACTGACGAAAAATGATCGCGATGACCACATCGAGGCGCTTGGGCGGGGGGTCCTGGCTCATGGATTCGCCGAGTCTACTGTTAGAGGCGAATTTGGAGAAATGGCGGCTTCACAAGCCAATTCCGTGCCACATAAAAGATGAAAAAGATGCTCTCAACGAATTTTCATAACTTTTTTTACATAAAGAGTTTATGTGCAATTAAGTTTTTACGTTTGGGCTTTGAAGGTTGATTGACATACAGCGGGGAAGGGAGTTATAGTCGGCTTCGTTGTGAGGGGCGTGCGGAGTCATTTGTACGCGATATGAAATATCATTTTCGTCTAACGGCTGTTTCAGCCGTGGCGCACTTCCGGAGGTGGATAGGAGCCACTCCTCCGGAAGTTTTTTTTGGTGATCAAATCTTGTTCAACTGATCCGGTGCGGGGGGGAGACAAAGCCTAGTGGAGCAGCCACTTGGCGAGGGCCGCGATAAGGGCAGCGGCCGGCAGGGTGATAATCCACGACAACACGACCTCGATCACCTTTTTCCACTGAACCGCTTTGGGATCATTTTTCAATCCGCCGCCAATGATGGCGCCGGTTGAGACATGGGTGGTGGAGACTGGCAATCCTTCCCAGGATGCCAGGCAAACCAAAACTGCCGTGGAAAGACTTGCCGTCAGGGATTCGAGCAGTGGCAGGGGTGTGAGCTTCTTGGATAGCGTCGTCAGCACGTTTCGGCCGGAGATGATTCCGCCAGCAGCCATTGCAAGCGCGACGATCAAAAACCCGAAGCCCATTTTCCCCGGCAAAGCCAGCAGACACAGGGCAGCAATCTTGGGCGTGTCATTCCAGCCACGTGCGAAGCTGATGAGTCCCGCGCTGCACCAGTGAACCGTGTTCGCAGCAGGTGACGCAGTGACGCGCGTCTTTTCCGCTGCCATCACGGCCACGCCTGTCGAACTTTGTGCCACCTCGACCTGCGCTTCCGTTTCTATCCTCGGTTTTCGCACTGCCGCGGCGATGGGCCACGCCAGGAGATAAACAATGACTGTTGCAAGCAGGGGGCTGAGAATCAGCGGAAGCAGGAATTCACGGCCGAGCGCGGCCCAGAGGATCCTATCATGGCTGAACGCCACCAGTCCCGCACCGAGAAGCGATCCAAGAATCGCGTGTGTCGTTGAAACCGGAAGCCCGGTTTGCGTCGCAAAAGCGACCCAGCCGATGGAACCGATGAGAACGGCGATGTAGAAGCTTGGTCCAAGCTCGACACCACCGGTGAAGAGTCCCGTGCTGAATTTCTTGAGCATGCCGCCCGAGAACCAGAACGAAACGATCGCACCCACGAGCGTGGCAAGTGTCGCATAAATCAACGCCATCCGCTCGCTGGCGGCGCCGTAACCCACCAGCGTGGCAACGCCTTTGGAATTGTCATTCGAGCCATTGGCATACGCGAGAAATGCAACAAGAACGAGCAGGGTGATTGTCATTGACGATATTCCCAATCCCTGCAGATCAGAGTAGTCTGACCGCTTGGAAGCTCGTTGGAGCGGAGTTGCTCCAACTTTAATCAAGATTCACGACCGGCATGGAGCCGATTCATGCAGGACAAACTGAATTCCGTCGAGTGCTCGAAATATCTCAAAGCGCTGGCCGACCCGGATCGCCTGAAGATCGTTCAATCGCTGCAGCGCGGCCCGAGATCAGTTGGCCAAATCTGCCGGCAACTGAATGCCCCGGTCGGCAACGTCTCTCATCACCTCAAGCAGCTTCGCATCGCTGGGTTGGTCCAGAGCCGCAAAAAAGGGCGGTTCGTCGAGTATTCACTCGATCCCGACCTGGCCACCACGGCCGGGAAAAATCCGCTGAAAGTCCTGGAGTTTGGCTGCTGCCGGATCGAACTGGGCAAAAAGTAACCGATCGCCTGCCGCAGGGGAAGCAGATTCTAATATTCTAATGAATGTTAGGAAGATCTAAGAAGTGGCATCCGGAGCGCGCAGGCCGATGGCGCTGGCGGTGGCGTGGGTTTCGATATGGCTGATGCTCAGGTGCCAGCGGCTGATGCCCAGCTCCGTCGCGATGCGAAGGCATTCGCCTGACAGGAAAACGACCGGCTGGCCGCTGGGCTGGGAACGTACTTCGATGTCGGTCCAGGCGATTCCGCCGCGCCATCCGGTGCCCAGCACCTTCAATACCGCTTCCTTGGCCGCGAAGCGTCCGGCCAGATGTTCATAATATCGCTTGTGATTGCGCGCGCAGTATTGCTGTTCGAGCGGCGTGAAAACGCGATCGAGGAAATGCTGGCCGTGGTCGTCAACCATTTTTCTGACCCGGCTCGTTTCAACGATATCAATCCCGTGACCGAGAATAGGCATGGAATGAAGGTACGCGCCCCATACGCTTGCGACAACTGAGGCGAGCCGGTTTCCAGACCAAACTCCGCGTTTTTGACGCTTACTGTTCAGGGCGATAGCATATTTACATCAACTGACCTGCCGCCCGCGCCCTGAAGGAGAAATTCTTAACATGACCCCCCGCGATGTTTTGAAGATGTGCGAGCAGAAGCAGGTGCAGTTCATCGACCTGCGATTCATGGATTTTCCCGGGCTTTGGCAGCACACGACCTGTCCGCTGAGCGAATTAACCCTCGATAGCTTTTCTCACGGCTTTGGGTTCGACGGCTCATCCATCCGTGGCTGGCAGGCCATCAATGAATCGGACATGCTGCTCGTGCCCATCGCCGACAGCGCCAAGATCGATCCGTTCATGCAGCACACGACGCTGGCCATGATCTGCGACGTGCGCGACCCGATCACCAAGAAAGAATATTCGCGCGATCCCCGATCCATCGCGCGCAAAGCGAAGGCCTTTCTGGAAAAAACAAAGATCGCCGACATGGCATTCTTCGGGCCGGAGTTGGAATTCTTCGTTTTCGATCAGGCCTTCTACGATCAAGGCATCAACTTCGCCAAGTATTACGTCGGCAGCCGCGAGGGAATCTGGGGACGGGGCGATGAGGATCCATCGAATTTGGGTTACAAGATTCGCCTGAAGGAAGGCTATTTCCCCACGCCGCCGATGGACACGATGCAGAATGTCCGTAGCGAAATGGTGGCGACGTTGATCGAGCTGGGGATTCCGGTCGAGGCGCACCACCATGAAGTAGCGACCGGCGGCCAGTGCGAAATCGACATGCGTTATCAGGACCTGGTAACGATGGCCGACAACGTGATGATGTACAAGTACGTGGCGAAGAACGTGGCGGCGCGTCATGGCAAGGTGGTCACGTTCATGCCCAAGCCGCTCTTTCAGGACAACGGCTCCGGAATGCATGTCCATTTTTCGCTTTGGAAAAAGGACAAGCCGCTTTTCGCGGGCAACAAATATGCGGGCCTCAGTGATACGGGCCTGTATGCGATCGGTGGCATTCTGAAACATGCGCGAGCCCTTTGCGCGCTGTGCAATCCGACAACCAACAGCTATAAACGGCTCGTGCCGGGCTATGAAGCGCCGGTGAATCTGGTCTATTCCAGCCGAAACCGTTCCGCGGCCATTCGCATTCCGATGTATAGCGAGCGGCCGCAAACCAAGCGCCTCGAGTTCCGCTGCCCCGATAGTTCATGCAATCCATATCTTGCCTTCAGCGCGATCATGATGGCAGCGATCGATGGTATCCAAAATAAAATGCATCCGGGCGATCCGCTCGATAAGGACATGTACCACCTGAGCATTGAGGAATATGAGAAGATCGGATCAGCGCCGTCTTCGCTGGAAGACGCGCTGGAATGCCTGGAAACGGATCACGAGTTCCTGCTGAACGGAGACGTGTTCACGGCCGACGTGATCCATTACTGGATTAAATACAAGCGCGAAAACGAAGTCGATGCGATTCGGCAGCGGCCGCACCCTTATGAATTCTGCATGTACTTCGATATCTAGGCGGCTGGTGCTTAATTAATCACCGGCGTGCGGAAATCTTCCAGTGCCTCGTCCAATGATGCCATAGCTGCTGCAGCGTGTCGGCCAGTCGACCTATTCCGCGAATGTCTGGTGGCGATGCCATTGGTGCTGAATCCTTCATCAACCCATTCTGCCGAATGTTCATAACCCAGTTCGATCAATAGATCGCCGGCTTCGGCATGGAAGAATCTCCGATCCGCCTCCTGGGCAAACGCCTGCCGCGACGTGGAGCATTCTGCCACCTCGTGGCGCGGAACTATCGCAGTGCTTGAGGGCGCCGGCACCAAACGCCGCCAAGCCCGGCTCAGAAAATCGGCATCACAACGACGTGGGATCTGCGGCTCGTGTGGCGCAGGGGGCAAATCAAGATCAGCCGCCATTCTGCTGAGCGTTTCGACTGGTCGATTGACGAGATCTTCCATCTTGACGTGAAACACGCCGGTGCGATTTCGCCACGAACGAACGTGTTGCGCCCATGCCGCAACTCGACTTACTCCATTCACCTTCTGGCGAATGAACTGCGAGAACGGAACCCGCGCCTCCGGGGCGATTGGCTGCATGTAGTGATAGAGCGAACGCAGAACATCACGGCCATCGCGATAAATATAAATGAAGCTGCTGCGCTCATTGAGCCAGTCGGCAAACCGCGGGTTGACTGTCCAGGCCGATCGTTCTACCCCACCATGGTGCAGATCGGACAAAGCATGCGTCTTGATGATCGGGCGCTTGGCCCGGCTGAGAATGCGCGAGATGCGATCGACATCGAGCGGCTGATCCGCAAGTGCCGATACATCGAGGCTGAGATAAAGTCCGTCCGCAGGTTCAAACCAGCCCTTGCGCATCCAGCAGGGCTGGAAGTTAATTCGGAGTGTATCGATGCACAGATGAGTGCCACTCCGGGGGTGACTGGCGACCACAATAGGTCGGCACCTATCTTTCTCAACGGCGCGCAGCATCCCACCCATGTCCAGTGACATTTTCAATCTCCACCATCCGGGCCTGCTTAGTTCAAACCGCGTCTCCGGCAAACCACTTGCGGATCAGCGCTTCAATGCTGTCGGCAGCGAGCCCAGCACTGCATTTTCTGCACCTTAATATACAAAACGCCGCTCAAAAGAACATATTCTCCGAACATTATTTTACGGAGCCGATCAGCTTATCGGGGTAAAAATGGGCAGGAAATGTCGAACAGTTCGTCCCAGCCCAGGTCGGTTATTCAATGGCGCGATAGATCGCGATCGGCGTCATTGAAATCACTGGAAAGGCGGGGCCGTTGGCCAGCCGAAAGGCGTTGTTCATCAGCAATGAAAGCTGCTCGAAGGAGTCTTCCATCTGATTGCCAATCGGCATGGGCTGGATCGGCGCTGTCTGGCCGGGAAGGTTCAACTGAGCAACAGTGGTCCAATTGGCGTCGATCTCAAGTCCATACTTCTGGTTCAGTGCCGCAGGCGAATCATAAAACCGATCAACATAGGATGAGCCCACGAGAACCGCCTGAGGATGCTCGCTACTCGGCCGGATCTTCACCCGGACGATATCGCCATAAAGTCTGCGGATCACATCGCCCAGCTCTTCGATTTTGAATTCATCGATCTTGGCGATCGCCGCCTGGTTTTCCTGGCTCCGCTGCTGAATCTGCGTCTTGCTCATTCGCCGACCTTCATCGCTGTTTCGCAGGGCGGCCATTTCAATCTTGTTCATCTTCCGCAGGACTGCCGGAAGCCCGGAGAGCGCGAGCGTCAGAAAGTTGTAATCCATCAGACGGGTGACGCCGCGAATGAAGGCGAACTGGCCGTCAACGAAAGAATCTGACTTCCAGTGAGAGAAATCGAAATCCGAATCGATTTTCACCGTGCCCGGCTTCGAAAGTAGCAATGGCTCGAGGCGTTCGACAAAACGTTCCAGGACCACTCGATCTCCGGACGAATCGATTGACTGGGCCAGCTCAAACTGCGCGGCCAGCGAGCGCACTCGCTCTGCATCCAGGTAGATCATCTCGCGGACGACTTTGTTTTGGTTGGACATCGTATTTCCGCCAGCCCATATCAAGCTTGATGTTTCTGCAGCATCTTGGCTGATGCCGTGGCTGTCCGGCGACGCATGCGCAGAAAGCCGGAACTCACTAAGCCGCTGAGCGCGTATATCAGTGTGCCCAGTCCGAGCGTATAGCGATGCGCAATCACCAGGAGCAGCAACAAGGCCAGGGTGAACAGCAATCGGGCAATCGACCTTCGTCCGCGCAAATACCGATTCACCAGATGCGGATACCGAATTGCGCTGACCATCAGCAATCCGGTCAGCAGAAGTAGAAACGGCAGAACCCACAGACACAGCCGGGAAATGCCAACGAGCTGCTGCTCGAACAGGTCCTGCTGCATCAGCACAAATGCGGCAATCGTTCCAGCGGCGGCGGGGCTGGGCAATCCAAGAAAGCTGAAATGATGCTGCTCGCCATGCTCGTTGCTTACATTGAATCGCGCCAGACGAATGGCGGCACAACTGACATACAGCGCGCCTATGGCCCAGATCAGCCGACTGAGCAGGGGTGCGATGAATTGATTGGCATCGCGCATCGTATCATGGAAGACCTGCAGCGCGAGGAAAGCAGGTGCGCAGCCAAAGCTGACGACATCCGCGAGGCTGTCGAGCTGGCCTCCAAAATCGGTCGTGTGGCGGGCGAATCGCGCGAGCCGACCATCCAGGGCATCGAACACCATGGCGAAGAAAATCAGATAAGCTGCGACGATAAAGCGGTGCTGGCCGACAAATGATGTCCAGTGATCGACGTCGGCCGCACCAGCCGAAAAGTTTTCCATGGAAGCGACATACATCGCCCCAAATCCGCAAATGGCATTGCCGAGCGTCGCGAGGCTCGGAAGCGAATAAACGCTGCGGATATAGGCCCGCCGCCCATGCCGGCGGATGCGCAGACGCCGTCGTTCGCGCGTCTCTTCATCCAGATCGCGCCGTCGGCGGCGACGAAGCCGCAATCGCTTTTTATGCGGCTGCCGCAACTCCTCGGGCCGCCTTGCCGAGGGCGGCTCGACATAATGGCCGGGAACATTTTCCGGATGAATATCGGGCATAGTGCGAGCCTGACCTCCGCGGTATTCAGGCAGGGGAGTGGCGGGGAGCCACCGCTTCTGCTTCGCTGTCGTCCACCCGTTCGACTGAAGTATGCACCTGCTTTCCGAGGCGCGCGACGATATCCGACCCGCCTCGAACCATCTGGCCAACCTTCACCACAATCTCCGGTTCCAGCCATTTCGGAATCACCAGCTCCGTGCGGCTTCCAAACTTGATCATGCCGATGCGCTGCCCGCGCGAAACAATTTGGCCGACTTGCGGCGTAAAAATGATTCTCCGTGCGATCAACCCAACGATTTGCTTGACGACCGCCACGGGCTTGCCGCTTACCGGATCGCCCAGCACCGCCGTATTCGATTCATTTTCATCCGAGGCCTGGGAATGGCGCATCGCGTTGATGAACTTGCCCTTCTTGTATTTTACGTCCAGCACTTTTCCATCGCAGGGGCTGCGGTTGACGTGAACGTTGAATACCGAAAGAAAAATGCCGACACGGACCGCCGCCTCACCACCCAAAAGCGGCTCGCTGGGAATCTCATTGATGTCTGATACTTTGCCATCGGCGGGACTGACCATCACACTTTGCTCGCCCGGCACAACGCGGTGCGGGTCGCGGAAAAACAGAAAGAGCCAGATCAGCACCGGCACCACCAGGAACGCCAGCCAGGGGATCACGACGCCCATGACCCAGGCCATCAGCGCCAATACAGCCGCGCCGATGAGCATTTCCCGCCATCCATGTCGTGTAAGTGGGATCATCATTTAAAAATGAAGCTTCCTTTTCGAAACCTGGTCACTGTTGTCGAGTGACGCGAGTTGACTGTAAGGGGTAGGGAAAATCAACACAAGCCAAAACAACAAAGCCCGGCATGCTGCGGCGCATGCCGGGTTTGATTTTTCGCAGATTTCACCTGCATTCAGCTCAGCGCGCCAGGGCCTGCTGCCTGCGGTTAGGCATTCCGTCCTGCTCCTGCTGAACGGCCACTTCGGCCTTAAGCTTGTCATAATCCGGGTTGGCAGCGTCGCCCTGCTTATCCTGACGAGTCAGATTTCCGTTGGGGCCGACCAGCAGAACATAAGACGTGTCGCGCTTGCCCGAATCCTGTCGAATGTCAACAACAGTTTCATCCTTGATTGCATCTCCGGGCGCCGCATTCACCGTCGAGCGGGTCATTTTGCCATCTTTCCACTCGAAAACGTCGAATCGAACACTTTGCGTCTGACTGCTGACATTGACGACGAAGATCTGCGTTGTCGAAGGAATCGTGACAGGCTGAGTCCAGTCACTGGGCGGGCTCTCCAGAGCAAATGTATCGGCCACCTTCGGGACGGCAAGGTTTGCGCTGTCCCAAGTCGGATTCGATAAGGCGTATTTGACTTGATAGCGATACGTATGACCTGGCTCGGCGGTGGTGTCGTGAACCATCAGATCCAGATCCTGGGTGAGAGCCATGACATTGAAATCGCCCTGTGCAGGTTGACCTCCACCCTGGCCATTGAATCCATTCTGATTCGGCACCACGGCTTGAGCGGGTCGCGGCGCGGGGGCGGGCGGCTTAGGACGCGCTGGAAAATTCGGGCGTCCATTGCGCTGCTTCTTTGTCGGATCAGGTGGCTCCGTGCCCGGTGCGTACCAGACGCGGACGCCTGGAATGACCTCGGGAAACGCCGGCTGTGTGATCTCCTGCTGCGCCTCAGTGCTGGCGGTCCACGCCTTGTACTCGTACGCATCCTTTCGAAGCGCAGCTTTCGCGGGCGGCACCACGTCCCCAGGGAAATTTACCGGATTGGCCAGACCAACCGGTTTGATAGGAGTGTCGGGTCCCCACTGGCCGCTTGGAAGCATTTCCTGGCGCGTCAGCGTGACCTGAAGGAACTTGGTATTCGTCAGCATGGGCACGTTGGCGTTGGCAAAAGGGCTCCAGCCCTTCTGAAGGTCAGCAAATGGGACCTTGAAAGTGCCGGACCACCAACCTGTATCTTTGTGAGGCGGCAACGCCTGCCCGGCAGGTACAATCGCATTGTTATTCTGCGGCTGGGCATCAGGAAGGATGACCGAAGCAATGTTCGACGAGAAAGCCACCGCGGTGGGCTTAGGCAGAACCGGGGCTTGTGCAATCAAGGCATTCTTGTTGTTCTGATCGATAACAACTCCCGGCACTTCACCGCGGACGCCTCCCCAGGCCGTCGCAAGATCAGGAGTCTTCAAATCCTTCTCGTCGATGCGCGCCAGATAAGGCCCCATCACGTCGGTAACCTTGATGTCGAGCGTATCGGATCGGCTCATTGCGGTTTTGAGAGGCTCGGCATATTTCTGCGCAATCGTGTCATCGACCTCGCCTGGCGTAAGCGCCGGCGCGGTTGGACCGGTGCCGAGCTTGACGGTAACCGGCGGCGTGATGACGTATGCGTAGACCATGTACAACAGGTATATCCCGCCCAGCGCCAGCGCGATCCACTGGACGTTCTGTTCGAGAGTCTTCAAGTGTTTTTCCATAACACCCTCGGTGATGATTAATTAGTGACAGTTGCGTCTGAAGGCCAACGATCTATTGCCCGGCGTTTGGAGTAGCGATACCAAGCTGTTGTTCGACCGCCACGGGCATCAGCGCGTCTTTGGCTGGATCCTTGCCAACGGTCCAGCCACGCATGAACAGCTCTTCGCACATCATCTTGAGGTTAACGACGGGCGCTTCGCCATAAACATATCCCTGTTCGACCGCCGCCCGGGCGTCGACAGAATTAGTATCGCAAGTGAAGACGGTAATCAGCCTGCCGCGCTGAAGCTGCGCGACGATCTCAGGCACCTTGCGGGCATCCACGTTCATTTCCACTCGGAAATGGATCACATCGTAAACCGGGTTCGAAACGCGGCCCGTTTCTGAAACGGCAAATGCTTTTCCTGCGATCATGTCATCGGTCAGTGTGGCCGCCTGGTCGCCGGACGTGGGGGCGCCGGAGTTTTGAAGCGTGACGTATTGTTTATCCGTGTCGTCAATGCTGATCTTCAGCAACTGCTTGACCGGTGCATCCATGATGTTTTGCGCTTTGGCATTGATCTGGGCGATCGCGGCGCAAACATCCTGATCGATCCATAGCATGTTCTGCGCATACCACATCTGCTCCGGCGTGGCCTGCTTGGTAATATCCGGCCCCAGATTGCCGGCAATGTCGATCGCATCCGGATCCAGATAGATCTTGTATTTTTCGGCGCGCTCGCGGCGCATTTTCTCAGGAAGCTTTTCTTTGGCCTGAGTGAACTGCGCGTCAACTTGAGGCTTATTCGTGGCCGTGCCGTTGATCAGAATCAGCTTGCCCTCGAAATCTTCCTTCCACATTCGATCCTCTTCAGCCTTGATTTCTTTGGCGTTTGGAGGAGTGACCGAATCGAGCACAGTCTTGATCGTTTGAGCCTTCGGATCATCAGGCGCCCAAACACCCAGGTATTGCAGGTAAGCGCGCTGGAATTGAAACGGATCCGGCGGATGAGTTACCGACATCGCCATGATGGGCTCGTGGCGATTTCGCTGAATCGTCGCCTGGAGCATTTCCTGGGCCTGTTTCTGGACCTGATCTTTGACCTCTTCACCAAGCTTGATCACCTGCTCGGTTGGAAATTGCTTGAGCGCTGGCTGCTCAGCATTCGAATCCAGTGCATTGGTGATCGGCAACTTCCGCGGTGCCGACATCAGTGACTGCATCTTATCGGCATACTTCGTTTTGCTGCTGTTGACGCTGGCCTGCAGCGTGCTGACCCATCCACTGATGGGCCAAAACAAAGCGACGATCGCGAGAACGACCACGATCCCGCACACGACGCTTGCGATGTTCTTCTTTACCAGTTCCATGACTCTGCCTCGTTAGCCTTTATTCGCACACCGCGCCACTGGAGCACAGCGGCTTAATATCACTGGTTCGATGCGACCTGACCGCCGTTATCCTTTGCCACCGGCTTCGGGTCGAGAACCACCGCTGCGACCAGGGTGATAATTGAATCCTTCTCCATGCTCTCGCCTGGCACCAACGGGTCTTCCCATGGATCGGCTTTGGGCTCATTGTCTTCAGTATGCTGAGGTCCGCCGATAACTGCAGTAGGCGGAGCGAATGGAGAGGAGCTACCGCGCATCCCCGGCTGAATGCCTCCTCCGTTGATTCCGCCGAGCTGCCCGAATCCGTTGGCCATCGGATTGCGATAGCGATTTCGCACTGCCGATGCGGGCCTGTCCTGGGCATTGATCGTTCGAACTTCTGCGCGAACGACTCGAATAAAGGAGTAATTCTGCGGAGGATTAGGCGAATCCTGGGTTCGCGCTTTAAGAGCTTTAACTACCGTCTCGTTCACCAGGTCGGCCGGCACCGAGTTGGACGTTCGGCAACGGATGGTGACGATATATCCGCGCTGCGCCGGGCCAGCTGGGCTATCGCCATTTTGATTATTGTTCACCTTCATCCGGTTCACATTAGTCCCGGTGTGCTTGATGAGCTTCTTCTTGCCTTGCGGCCCACCGGGCTGATTCGTGTTGTCGGTTCCAAAACCGCTCTTCTTTTCCGAATCAACATCGAATTTCTCGGCCAGCCCCGTGAACTGCGTCTCCGGCATCGCAATCTGAGGCGAAAGATCCGGGAAGTAACTCATCTTCCAGCCTTCCAACTCAATGATTTTGCGCTGGCCACGAGGAATCTTCTTGAGGGCGTCAATAGAAGGCATGGGTGGGAATGCTGTGCCGATGTCCTCGACGATGTGCGGCACGACATTTCGATCGTTTACAGCGCCGGTGAGAATCGCAATTTGTTTGCGGTCATCGGCACCAGATGATTCGACCGCCTTCCACGCCGAATCCAGGCCTGACGCTTGTCGGTAAACCGTGTCGAGTGAATGGCGCACTGGCGCCTTCGCTTCATAACTGTAATTATCGTACCAAACTCGGCCGGCATACATACCGGTGCCGACCACGAACAACGCTGCAGCCGCCGCGAACCACTTGGTCTTTTCACCCCACATCCGCTCGCGGCGAATGTGTTCGGGCAAGAGCGAGCTCGAAATCTTCGCTTCACCAAGAGCCTGAAGCGCCAGCCCGTATGCGCTGACTGCCGACAGGACATTGTCATTAAAGGTCGACAGGAATCGGGCATCGGCGGGCATCTCGGTGCCGAGCCGATCGACGCGCGCTACGTCAAGCTGAAGGTTCTGCTGAAGATATTTCTGCAAGCCCGGCAACTTGAACGTGCCGCCCAGAGCTAACACGCGGGTGATGCGCGAATCGCGGTGGGTCGATGCGTAGAAGCCAATCGACCGCTGAATTTCCGCGACCAGATCGGCAAACACCGTTCGCATGGCCTGAAGAATCTGCCGGCCGTATTTGCTGGTGGCTGCGTTGCGCTTCAGCTCTTCAGCCTTGTTGAACTTCAGCTTGAACTGCTTGACCAGCGCTTCGGTGAAATTGTTGCCGCCGATCGAGATCGACCGCATCCAGATGCTTTCGCCTTCCGCGATGATCAGGTCGGTGTTCTCGGCACCCAGATCGATGATCATCGTCGCGCCCTTGATGCGCTGATCGTGATAGAGGGCGTTGTAGACGGCCAGTGGATTGGTCTGGACGGCGCGGACGTTCATGCCGACGTCGGTGAAGTAGCGGATGTTCTGATTCACCAGATCCTTGCGCATGGCAAAGATCCCGACTTCGACGTCCGGCGATTGATCGTTCTGGAAAAGCTGGTAAGCCCACTCGACTTCATCGAGCGGGAAAGGGATCTGCTGGATCGCCTCGAAGCGGACAATCTCGGGAATCTTCTTCGGTTCAACAGGCGGGAGCTTGATGAAGCGGGCAAAGCTCGATTGGCCGCTCACGCCAATCGCCACCGCACCGCCCTTGATGTTCTGCCTTTGGGTAAAGTTGGCCAGGGCGGTTTGGATCAGCGATTCACGATTATCCCCGGCCTGCGACAGGATCTGCTCATGCTCGATGACTTCAAAATCATCGATTTTGAGCTGGTTATTGCCATCGCGGACCAATCGGATCGCCTTGAGAGCGCGGTTTCCGATATCGATGCCCCACGCGAATCGAGCGTTGGCCATATTGGCTCCTGTTGAAACTAATGCGGGCGCCGGTCACGAATGGACCTTAATTGGGAAACATTCAATTACCGGCGGCTTTCGGCCATCCGGCGGCGCGGCCGGGGTAGCTTGCCCATCGCGTCGCCAAGGTGCTCCGTCCTATGGTGTAACTTCAATTCAAAGTCGCTTCAACTTTTGCTGTGTGGCGGATCGTCCCAGAATCAAAGTTGGTGGACCAAATCCGTCTAACTTAACAATCCGCCACTTTCACTCTGCCCCGCGATGCATCTAATATGACGCTCGCGACGGCGATAAGTTCTTCGATCAGCTTTACCGAACGACGTTCATGAAAACCTTTTCCATCGAAACACTGGGATGCCGGGTCAATCACTATGAAAGCCAGCAGATTGCCCAGCTTCTTCGCACGCGAGGCCTGATCGAAACGGACGCCCCTTCGGCCGACCTGCGTGTCGTTCATACTTGCAGCGTCACAATGCACGCCGCCCGCGAAAGCCGGCAGTCCGTTCGCCGGGCTGTTCGCCTTCCGCTGCTCCAACAACGTCCGGATTTTTCAGCAAGTCATCAGCCAGCCTGTGCATCCGCACTATCGCATTCCCACTCCACATCAGTCGAAAGCAATCAGCCAACTGGTTCGGCCTCCGTCGGCTCACCTAAACACACTGCAATGGAGCCCACTTTCAGCCGGTCCCGCGTTCTGGTTACTGGATGCTGGGCGACCAGCGATCAAACTTCCGCCCAAGCAATTCCTGGAGTCAGCGCGGTTCTCGGTCACCATCAAAACATGGCGATGGAACTGGATCGCCTCATCACCGCCTGGCAACTTGAAGACGCTCGACCCGCCAAAGACCTCCGACTCGTGCCGCTCGATGAACCACCCTCGGCTTATGAGGCCAAGGACATACTCACTGCGTCAGGGCCGGTGCCAATGGATGATGAAAAGGATAACAAATGGATGATACAGGCTGGGGCTCCGGCAGGCCTACGCACGACCGGTATTAAACCGTCGGCCGCGTTACAAGTCAATCAGAATCTCGTTGAATCAGCCCGCTTTTCCATCGGATTAGCGGACCTGCCGGGCACGACTTCGTTGCCGGTTCTCAGTACCCACCAAACTGGACTCCAGCGCGCTGTCTTGAAGGTCCAGGATGGGTGTGATGCCCATTGCACCTACTGCATCATTCCGCAGCTCCGCCCCCGGCTCTGGAGTAAGCTGATCGATCAGGCTGTCGAGGAGGCCAAAGCACTGGTTGCGGCAGGGCACTGCGAGATTGTGCTCACCGGAATCTTTCTGGGAGCCTACGGCCAAGCCACAGCGCTTCGCCGTCGGCAAGGGGCGTCCGATACGTCGCTCGCCCACCTCGTCGAAGCACTTTGCACCCGCGTCACTGGATTACGCAGATTGCGATTGTCGAGCATTGAGCCGGGCGATTTGACGGCCGACTTGCTCGCGGTGCTCAGTTCGCATCACCAGGTGATGCCGCATTTTCATCTGCCTCTTCAGAGTGGGTCCGACCTGATCCTTCGCCGGATGAATCGCCAATACTCGCGCGATGATTTTCTGCGGATGGTCGAGCGAGTCCGAAAAGCATTCGATCGACCGGCATTGACGACCGATGTAGTGGTCGGATTTCCGGGTGAAGACGATGCCGAGTTTGAACAGACGGTCGATCTAGTCAAGGCAGCCGGCTTCATTCACGTTCATGCATTCCCATATTCACCCAGGCCCGGCACCGCCGCCGCGCGCTGGACCGATCAATTTGTTCATGGTCCAGTAGTCGGTGAGCGACTTCATCGGCTGCAAGAAATCTCACTGGATCAGAGCCTTCTCTTTCGAAGGCAGTTTCTCGACCAGGAAGTGGAAATCGTTGTCGAAAGAGAGCGGCCCGGCGACTCAACAGAAGTTCAGGGCAGGCATGGTCGATGCGAACGATATTTCGACGTATGGCTGGATGAATCGGCGCCGCTGAGGACCGGCCAAGTGGCGCGCGTGCGAATTACCAACGTCACCAGCCAGCGAACTTTCGCAAGGTGTGTGTGATCCAAAAGGACTTCCTCCATGATTGCGGTGGTTCAGCGAGTGACGTCGGCACAGGTTTCAGTGGATGGTGAGGCTGTTGGGAAAATAGGTGCAGGACTGGTTGTGCTGGTAGCCATCACCCGTAGCGATGGCGAAAGCGATGTGAATTGGATGGCCCGAAAACTCGTGGGCCTGCGCATCTTTCGCAACGGCGATAAACATTTCGATTCCAGCATCGAGCAAACCAGCGGAAGCCTGCTGGTGATCAGTAATTTCACGGTGGCGGCGGCGACACGCCAAGGCAGGCGACCGGGTTTCGATGCTGCCGCAGATCCTCAGACAGGGAAGAAATGGTTCAACGAGTTGATCGTCGCGCTTCGCGCGACGGGGCTGCGCGTAGAAACCGGCCAGTTCGGCGCGGATATGCAGGTCGAATTAATCAATGACGGACCGGCAACGGTTCTGCTGGATAGCGGGCAAATGTTCAACCCGTAATCCGGCGTTTAGTGGGTATTCATTGACACATCACCGGGTGTCGAGGGCGGAACTGAGTCACTAATCGGAGCATCACCTTCGAGCGAAGTCGGCAAAGATGAACTGCGCCGCAGACGTCCAGCAAACTCCTCTTGCTGCTTCAGCAATTCGTCCGTGGCAGTGATTAAATCTTTGAATAGTGCCAGCCGGCGCGAGGAATCCGCCTGGTTTTTGTGAGCCGGCAATTCCTTGCGCCACTCGACCATAGCGCGGCGCGCTTCGGTCAGTAGATTCCGAATGTCTTCCAAACCCATAATGCCCCGATAGCCTCACTAAGGCTATCAAGGCAACGGCTGCAATCAAGAAAGATTTCAAATTGGTCGAGGATTCTTAGTTCGTCGGATCATTTGAACCCACGCCGCCGCTGCTTGCTGTAGCGCGCCAAGGCATCTTCAATAATGGGGTAAGCAATTTTAGCCGGCTGAATCTCATCGACCTCGACCGCTTTGCCTTC
>JANWHF010000174.1 GCA_025450555.1 Tepidisphaeraceae bacterium
ATGCGGCCCGCGCACGTCATGATGGTTGCCAGCGGCGTCAACCCCGATCAAGATATGGATTCGCAGCCGTTCGACATGCAGTAGCACAGGCGGGCGAGAAGCCTGTGGACAGTCATTTATTAAAAGGTTGAGGGCGAACGGCAGCGTTCGCCCTGCTTTGCTTTTGCAAGCAGTATCTTCTTGAGGCATGGACATGAATCACAGCATATCTGGCCGGAGACCGCAAAAATCACGCGCAGTTTCACTCTGGCTGATTGGAGCGTGCGTGTTTTTGTTTGCCGCGTGGGCCCATGCCGAGGGGCAGGATACATCCGCGCTGATCAACAGCGCCCTCGATAAGCAATTCACTTTTCAAATCGATGGGGTTCTGCCGGATGTGTTTAAGAAAATCGAGAGCCAGACCGATGTGCCGGTGACCACCGCGGGCGGCGTGTATGATCTGCTTCCCTGGGGGGAGCAAACCAACGTCGGAATCACCGTTCACAATAAGACGCTGCGCGAGGCGCTCAATTCGATCTGCCATCGGCTGGGGCTGACGTGGGATGTGGGAAGCCAGTCGGTTGTGGTTCGGCCCATGCCGGCGCTGTCACGCCTTGGCCGGCGGGCAACGGTGGATGAGCTCAATGCGCTCGCGCTGCTCGACGAAAAGCCGATGAATCTTGGAGCCGACAAATGCACGGTGCAGCAACTGGTTGATGCGGTCGATCAGAAATTGGCCGATCTGAAGTCTCCATTCGCGGTGGAATTTCGGCCCTCGGATGAGATCAAGCCTGAAGCGCCGGTGAATGTGCCGCGGAATGCGACGATGGCGCAAGCATTGGAATGTCTCACGCTCGATCAGCGGACCGATGCTACCTGGTACCCCTGGGGCAAGAGCATCGTGATCCTGCCGAAGGAGCAGGTGATCGTGCAGCAGCTTCAGAAGACGATCAGCAAACGATTCAACAATGTCGATCTGGGACAGGCGCTCAATGACTTATCGCAGGCGTCAGGCGTCAATTTCGATATTGAGCCGGGCGCGCTGACGCGCGTTGCGCCCGAATTCAGGCGGGTCAGCCTGATGCTCGACAACGCCAGCATCCGCCAGGCGCTCGATAACATTCGCGGCATGACCGGTCTCGATTATCAGATCAAGCCGACCGGCGTTTATCTTTGGAATCAGAATCCGAATCCAACGCCGATCGTCGCCAACAGCCCAATCTACGCGACGCTGCAACTGGATAATGGCATGACGTTGTTCCTGCGGGAAAACAACCTGCCGCCGGATATTCGTGAATATGCCGAGCACAAGAAGCAACGGGAATACAAGCGCCTTCGGGAGATGATGAAGGATGAAGGCTGGAAACCCACGACGCAACCGGCGACAAAGCCGGCGAATGAAGATTTGTAGGTAGGTAGGTCGATCGGGTTGATCGACGCGACGCAACCGAGCGGCCTGCAATATTTTGCCGACCACCCTTTGCGGCGTCATCCTTTTTTTGCGGATGTGTAGCCGGCGGGTGCCTTTGACCGCTCGCCAGAATTTTCGCGTGCGGGCCTCCCACATCGACCACCAAAACGTGCATCGCGCCACCGTTCTCTCAATCGCTCGATAAGGAAGGAACAGCCGTAATAGTGAAAATCGGGTGGCTCTGCCTGATCCAACTTCTCATCGGCAATGCCTGCTTCCTCGCGATCTTCATCACGCTGATCTTCACGTCGCGACACCAGAGGTCTGCGCCAATGATCCTGCAAATCTTCGCGACCGGTATTTACGTGGTACTTCGACTTGGCGAATGGTCGTGGCAAATCGGCGTCAATCTTGCGTGGGTTTCTTCCTGAACCATCCGCAGCCACTATTGGGTCTGGCATAGCAGCATGCTGACGTGCACCATTATCGCCTTCGCCATGGGATTCTGCTGGGAACATTTGAGCAGGTATGAGGGATCGAATCACAACAGACCTTAGAATCGATGCGGACAGCCCAAATTCAAAGATAATCGCAGCAGCACCCGAACCAACTAATCATTGCCGCCGCTTCGGCGGCGACTGGTGCCGATTAGCCGCATCCGCTTGCGGTGCGCGTGCCAGAATGCTCCCACCACGACACCGCTCGATTCAATATTCTTCCGTTTTCGGAGTAGATGATGATAGATGATGGCGCAACGTCCACTAATCTTTGCTCTGACATCCATAGCCTTGATGGTCTTTTCTATCTCGGCCCGCGCTGAAACTCCTTCTCCAATCGCGACGACACAACCCACATCCGACAGCGCCTCCCATCCCTTTCGATCCGAGAATCCCCCGGGCATTCTGGATCGGCTGGAGCAGGTGACCGATGCGGATGCCTGGTCGGCGGGGACATTAGTCAATGCCAACGTGTTTCCGGATAGCCCAGCCCGCGTGGAGCTGGGATATCGCGAATCCGATTTCCCACACAGCGGAAGCTGGACGGGACCGATTAAGGATGCGGCTTTCCCATTTGATGAATTGATCGCGTCGTTCAATGTGACGACACCTCCGTCAACCGGCGCGGTGCTGGAGATGCGCGTGCTGCAGGGCGTTGTCTGGTCGCCCTGGGTTTACATGCAGTGCTGGGGAAAGACCCTCGCATCGCTCGGGCGCATGACGCAATGGGATGGCGGGCGGGTCAAGGTGGATACACTGATGCTCGACAAGCCGGCGACGCAGTACCAGGCGCGGGTCACGCTGGTGAGCTTCACGTTTGAGAAAGCCGCGCCTAAACCCTCGATTCGCAGATTGAGTGTCTGCTACACCGGAGTCGTCAGCGATGCGCAGCAGAGGGCGCGACTGTTAAACGAGACCAATCCAGCGTCGCAGCCTTCAACAGGCAGTTGGGTGCGCGACCTTAACGTACCATTTCGCGCTCAAGGCGAGGATGCGATTCCTAAGCCGCTGCGAAAGCTGATTTGCTCGCCGACGAGCACGTCGATGGTACTGTCGTTTTATGGTACCGATCGGCCGACGCTCGATAATGCGTCGGCCATCTACGATCCGGTCTATGGCTTGTTTGGCAACTGGGGCCGGGCGATCTCGCGTGCGGGGGAAGTCGGACTCGATGCCTACCTCACGCGCTTCCGAAACTGGGATCAAGTCCATGACATGATCGCCCGCGAGATTCCGGTGGTCGCCTCGATCCGCTTCAACAAGGGCGAAGTCAAAGGCTTTTTATATGAATCCACCCGCGGCCACCTGCTGGTCATCCGCGGGTTCAAGCCCAACGGAGATGTCATCGTCAATGACCCGGCGCGTAAGGAAAAAGGGAATGGGGCGGTCTATCCCGCGGATCAGTTCGCCAAGGCCTGGTTCGATCATGGGGGCGTGGCTTATGTCATTCAGAAACCCGACGGCACGGGTTCGGTAGCGCGGAAGAGTGAAGGCAACGTTGGGCGACTTTAGTACCGGACACATTGATTACGATTGGGATCAAGGAGCGCTCTGGTCTTACGTCGACGGCTCGGCGCTTGGACGTCAACAGCTCTTCAACTGCCCATCGGACGACAATCAATACGTTTCTTCTCTCGATATTCAGTGGGTTGGAGGCGGTTTCGCTCCAATTCAGCCGTATGATCGAAATTTCTCCTACACCCTCAACGCGATGATGCGCGGCATCACGGCACATTTGAACATCAACACGGGGGTGTATATCCCTGATGGAATCCGCATCAACCAGGTGGCGCATCCCGACCATAAGATACTGGTGGTCGAAGATGCCTACCCCATGCATGGGGCCACCGAAGTCACGGATAAGCGCCCCGCACTTAGCGGCGACCTCGGCAATTGCGACAGCATCCTACTTTCCAATCGACATCTGAAACGCAGCAATCAGGGCTTCGCCGACGGCCATGTTGAATGCCTTTATCCGCAAGAGATAGGTTTCGAAACCAATCTGCTCGGCATCGATCCTCAAACGAATATCCATATTATGGAGCAGGAGATGGACGATCATCGAAATTCGTGGAAACGGATCTTCTACGGCGATCTATTCGAAGATCCGCCTGTGCCCTTCGATAAAGTTGTAAAAGGATCGGCGGCGTGGCCTTGAAACTGAGCACGGCCACCAGCGCACGGCTTAAGCGTGACTGTTCCCGTTCCGCAGCGTGACGAGTTTTGAGCGAATGTCGGAGATACGTAGCGTCTTGGTCGCTTCATAGTGCTCGGCGATGCGCTGACGGTGAGCCGACAGAAGATCGCGGCGGGTGACGATGCCAACGACTTTCCAGGGCTCGGTGCGCGAGATGACCGGAAGGCGGCCGACGTCGTGGCGAACCATGTGATCGACCGCTTCGCGCAGCGAGCAGTCATCGTAGACGACGCTGGGGCGGCGATGGAGCAGCGTCGCGATACGCGTATCGGGCGGCGTTTTGGGATTCAGCAGATCGCGCCGAGTCAGCACGCCAAGCAGGTGCGAATTGGCATCGAGCACGGGGAAGCCCTGATGGCTGCTTTCGGGAGTCTCGCTGTTGACCCAGGTACGGACTTTTTCCACTGGATCGTCGGCCGCCAGCGTGGTGACCTTCGCGGTCATCACTTCGCGCACGAGCACCATGTCGAGGTAGTCCGCATGATACTCCAGCGGCACGCGCACGCCTTTGCTGGCCATCTTGGCGGTCATGATCGAGTGGCGCATCATGAAGCTGGACACCAGATAGGCCGCCACGCAACCCGCGAGCGCGGGCAAAATGCAGGTGGGCATCTGCGTCGTCTCAACGGCAAAGACCACGCTGGTCAGCAGCGCGCGACTTGCGCCCGCGAAGATCGCCACCATCCCCACCAGCGCCGCCATGCCGTAGCTGACGTGAGCCGAGGGGAAAAGATGATTGCAGGCAAAGCCCAGAACCGCGCCCAGCGTGCCACCAATGGTAAAGACCGGCGCGAGCGTTCCGCCGGCCGTTCCGCTGCCGAGCGAAATCGTCCAGGAGGTAAACTTGAGAATTCCCAGGACCGCGACGAACGCGAGCACTCCACTGGCATGATTCGCATCCAGTTGGAGCAGGTGATCGAGATTGTAGTACCCTGATCCGAAGGTCTCAGGGCGTAGATATCCGATCACACCGACCGCGATGGCCCCAAGCGCCGGGTGCCACATCCAATGAATTGGCAGATGCTCAAAAAAATGCTCGATCGCGTAGACGGTATGACTGAGGATCACCGAGCCGACGCCGGTGAGGGCACCGATGATCAGGTAGAGCACCAGGGCCCATTGCGTTGGTGCTTCCATCACCCGGCCGAAATGGAAGAACGGCTCAGGCCCTTCGACAGCCACATGAAACGCCGCCGCCGCGACGCAGGCCAGTCCGACTGGAATCAGCGATCGCGGACGAAATTCAAAAAGAAGCAGTTCAACAGCCAGCAGGACCGAAGCGATGGGCGCGTTGAAAGCTGCCGCGATGCCCGCCGCTGCACCGGCTGCCAGCAGGATCTTTCTTTCCTGCGCGGTGACGCTGAGAATCTGTCCGATCAGCGAGCCCAGTGCGCCGCCGGTGGCGATGATCGGTCCTTCAGCGCCGTATGGAGCACCCGTGCCGATGGAGATGGCCGCGGAAAATGGTTTGAGAAACGTCAGCTTCGGCGGGATTTTGCTCTGGTTGACCAGAACCTGTTCCATCGCCTCGGGGATGCCGTGCCCCGCCACCGCGCGCGAGCCGTAGCGGATCAGAAATCCAATAATCAGTGCGCCGATAATCGGCACCAGGATCACCCACGGCCCAAACTGACCCCGGATCAGCGGGTGATTGATGCTCGAGACCATGCCGGCGCGCGTGAATTGATGGAAGAACAGGATGTTGGTCAGGATGGCGATGAAGCGGATCAACACCTGCGCCATCAGCGCGGCCAGGACCCCCACGATCACGGACAACGCCGACAAATAGAGAACGCGAACATCGATCGGCGTGCTTTGCTGGGGCACGTCGGCCGCGATCAGCGTAGGTCCAAATGAGGGGGAAACCGGGAGGCCGTCCGTCGTGGACGCTTTTTCAACTTCGTGATCGTGCTCGGCCATTCGAACGTGCCCTTCGTTTCCCGGCAGCAGCCTTCGGGGAATCCTCTTCAAACATCATGGGAGCCTCTTCGCCCTCGACTCCAAGCTCCTCAACCAGGCGATCCATTGATTCAGCAAGCTGTTTCAAATCACGGCCAGAGAACTTTTCGAGCGCTTCGACGATCTGGTCCTGTGCCGCAGTCGGAGCCGCCTTCAAGGAAGCGCGCCCGGCCGCGGTGACCGTGACTTCCGCCTGGCGGGCATCTTTCTGCGAACGGGTTCGATCCACCAGGCCGCGCTCGACGAGCCTTTGCACGACGACTGAGACCGAGCTTTGATGCGTGTGCGTTCGCTCGGCCAGGTCGTTGACGCTCAGGACGCCGCCCTCAGCCAGTTTCTGGAGCACAAAAAGCTGCGCTCCAGAAAGGCCGACGCGCTTCTCCGCCTCGCGCGAAGCCAGGCGGAGCACCCGCACGATCTGGCGGATGGAGTCCAGCACGCGGCGGACGGTGTTATCTTCTTTTCTTACACTCTTCTTTGCGCCTGCAACCATATTGATCCTTTGGCCCCCAAGCGTTTGCGACATACCTTAGCAGAACGTTCTGCGAAATCCAATATGGGTTTCAATAGAGCAAAGTTCGAAATTGTAAGGCCATTTTCAGTTTTTGGTCCATACCTGCGTCAATTTTACATCGGAACCATTACATTGCGGGCCGCGATTCTTTGAGCGCCAAGAACGCCAAGGGAGCCAAGAGCGCCAAGAAAAAATCAATAGCATTTTCTTGTCGCTCTTGGCTCCCTTGGCGTTCTTGGCGCAAAACGGGCGCGACAGGCTACGACTTGCCGATCAGGATGCCCGCGAGAAAAACCAAAGTCCCGCCGAGGACAACCTGAACGCTCGCGGAGAGCCAAGGGGTATCCATATATTTATGGCGGATGTAGGAAATTGAGGCCAATTCAATCGCGACGACGATCATGGCAACGATAGTGGCGGGCCAGAAGTCGGGGATGAGGTAAGGCAGCGTGTGACCCAGCCCACCAACGGCAGTCATGAGTCCGCAGACGAGGCCGCGGATCATCGGATGGCCGCGGCCGGTCAAGCTTCCATCATCGCTGAGTGCCTCGGCAAAGCCCATGCTGATCCCGGCGCCGACTGAAGCGGCAATGCCGACGAGGAATGCGTCGTGAGGCTTTTGTGTTGCAAAGGCGGCAGCAAACAACGGCGCGAGCGTTGAAACCGAGCCGTCCATTAAACCAGCTAGACCAGGTTGGACAACCTGCAGCAGAAACAACCGCCGGCGCGCTTCATCTTCTTCATGGAGGGCCGGCTCGGTCAGATGTTCTTCGGTGAGTTTCTCGGCCGTAGCGATGTGGCCGCGCTCGGCCTCGGCAAGGTCCAGCAGCAATTGCCGCATGTTCAAATCGCTCGTTCGTGCCGCAGACCGCTGATAAAAAAGACGCGTCTCAACTTCGAGCGATTCGGCCATTTTGCGCATTTCATCCAGCCCCAGCGATTTTTGCAGCCAGATCGGGCGGCGCTTCACAAAGCCTTTCACATCCTGCTTGCGAATGAGCGGGACATGATCGCCAAACCGCTTGCGATAAAGATCCATCAGCCTCGCATGATGCTCGATCTCCTCCTGCTGCATGCCCTTGAAGACCTGCGCGGTGGCGGGATAGGTTTCGCGCAACGATTCGGCAAAATCGCCGTAGATGCGGCCGTCTTCTTCTTCCAGCGAAATGGCCAGGGCCAGGACCTCACGCTCGCTGAGGCTGTTGAATGATCGCATAAATTTGCTTCCGCATTGTGTAACGGGTCACGCTCGTCGAACAAGCATAGGCATTTTTCCCGGCGCGGCATCCGGAGACTTGCCGGCGCGCGATCAGCCCGCGACACTTGCCCTGCTATGGCATTGGAAATTCTTCCCAGCATCGATCTGCGCGGCGGGCGGGTCGTCCGCCTCAAGCAGGGCGACTATGGCCGGCAGGTGAATTACGACGTGGATCCATTTGATGTTGCGCGATCCTTCGCACAGGCTGGCGCGCAATGGATGCATCTGGTCGATCTCGACGGCGCCAAGGAAGGCCGGCCGATGCAGACGGAATTGATCTCAAGGCTGATTGGCGCATCGGGGCTGAAAGTCGAAGCCGGCGGCGGGATTCGTCAAACCGATGACATTCGCAGATTGCTCGATGCGGGGGCGAGTCGAGTCGTCGTCGGCACCCGTGCGATGGAAGATTGGGACTGGTTTAAGTCGATTTCGCACGAAGCTCAATTTGCGGGCAAGCTGGTGCTGGCGGTGGATGCAAAAGATGGAATCATCGCCACGCGCGGCTGGACCGAATCCTCAAACCGCAAGGCATCCGATGTTGCGGCGCAAGTGAGCGATTGGCCGGTGGCGGCTTTGCTTTATACGGATGTCAGCCAGGATGGAATGCTTGGAGGACCAAACATCGAGCAGACGCGATTGCTGGCGGAGGCCGGAAAAGTCCCGGTGATTGCCAGCGGTGGTGTCGGACATCTCGATCACATCCGCGAGCTTACGAAAATTCCGGCATGGGGCGTAATCGTCGGGCGAAGCCTGTATGAGGGGAAAGTGGATTTGACCGAAGCGATCCGGATAGGGAAAGGAAACACATAAAAAAGGGCCACCCGGTATGGGCGGCCCTTTTTCTTTGCAGACGATTGCGAGGCGGACAGGCGCCTCGCGCAATGTCTTACATCAATCGGCATCGTCGAAATCGGACGAGCCGACAGCCTTTCAGGCTTCCTGGGGTTCGAGGGCGGCGACGTTCAGCACTTCGCCAATCGCCTGTTCAAGGCGACGCTCAGCCATGCGGATGTCGTAAGAGGCCACGCCCGTGCGGCGATGGGCCGCCAGGCGATCAAGCCCGCCGGGGCTGATCGCATCATGCAACTTGGCGTTGATCAATGATTCGATCGCGCGACGAAGCGTTTCGACATGACTCTCTACCACGGCAACTCTCCTTGCGCCCGAACGGCGCGGTAAGGATGCTCGGCGCTCCACGGAAAGGCATGGGACACAAGCCTGAAAAAAAGCCGGTGTGATGCCCAACGGGTGCATCAGAGCAAAACAAAATTAAGGTAGGAATCAAAACGCCGACAGGAGCGTTGGATCCCTTTCACATGCCTGCGGAGTTAGCTGACGGGCTGGGAGTTGAAAGTCTCCGTCGGTAACCAAAGGCCGATCATACGTTCGACCGTACTTCACAGTTACCGATACGCCCCTGCCGGTCCTGGCCCTTTTGAGGCTGTGCCGGTGATGCGGATTCACGTTCTCCGCATTTGGGTTCTCCGCGCCCCCGGATGGCCGGGAGCTTAGGCGGTCAAGCACGACGCATTCTAGAGGCCGCTGGGGCTCTGTCAAGTCGTGTTTTACAAATCAACAGCAAATACACAAGGATTTATAAAGAGCAGTGGATGGGCCCGCAAGGGCAAAAACGACAAAATTTCGTTTCCCGAAATTGGATCGCAGACCCATGCCCAGACATTACATGCTTTTATCGCCAGCGTTCTGCCCCGCCGGCGCGTTCAAGCAGAGTTCCATACGCCACAGCGGCGCAGAGGTTCCCTCGAGTCGCACGGCGTGATAGCCGAGCTTCTGATAAAACTGAACCGCTCGACGATTGGTCGGCGAAACATGCAGCTCGATGCGGTGCGCTTCCCAGCTTCGGAAGTAGCGCTCGGCATAGGCGTGAAGCAGCTTCCCATTGCCCGCTCCGCGAAACGAGCGAGCCAGGTAGAAGAGATTGACGTAGCCGAGCGTTTTGCCGTAGGGAACCTGAAGCTCCAGATGACCCACGAAGCGCTTGCCCTTGAAGGCCAGTACGAACCCTTCGGGATATTCTTCGATTTTATCTTTGAGCCAGGCGAGGTAACGGACATCGCCTTCGAAGCGGGAATCGTCGCCGAAGGTTTCAATGCAGGCATCGCGACGATTGCGCGCGACTCGCGCCGCGTCGCTCGGCAGATGGATGGTTCGGTAAGTCAGCCCCAGTACGTCTACAACCACGAGTATATAGAATGCCCGCAATGGCATACGAATGCAATATGGCGTGGCGCCAAAGATCGGGGGATTAACGCCGGCTTCATCGTATATAATCAGGCGATGGGCGTACGGTCGTGGATCAAGGACCCGTTCAGCGCGATGTCTCATTGGTTCGGCGCGGCGCTTGGCGTAGTTGGACTGGCTGCGTTGATTGAAGCGGGTCATGCTTCGCCGGGCCGTATGGCGGCGCTCACCATTTACGGCGCGACCCTGATTCTTCTCTTTGTCTGCAGCGCGCTGGCTCATTCGATTCGCGGATCGGCTCGCGTCCAGGACCATCTCACTCGTCTCGACTGCGCTGCCATCTTCTTCCTGATTGCCGGAACCTACACGCCGGTCTGCATCATCGCGCTGCATGGTCCATTAGGAGCCGCCATACTTATTGCCCAGTGGACGCTTGCCACCATCGGCGCGGCTGTCGTGCTCCTCGGGCGAGGCAAATCCAACGTACCACGCACGGTGCTTTATCTATGCATGGGATGGATGGGGTTGATCGCCGGCATTCCTTTGCTTCACTCGCTGTCGCCCGGCGCTATCGCCTGGCTGTTCGCGGGCGGCGCTGCCTATTCCATCGGCGCAATTATTTTCATTACTGATCGTCCCCACCTTTGGCCCGGGCGTTTCCTCGCCCACGATCTTTGGCACGTGCTGGTGCTCATCGGCAGCGCCTGCCATTTCATCATGATTCTCTACTTTGTCGCGTGACGCGACCGAAATTGCTAGAAGTCGGTCTTGCTGAAATGAAATCGCACGCCCGCCGCCTCGGCTTCGACCAGTAGCGCCTCGGCTGCCTTGAGATCGCGCAGGATTGGATTGGGTTGCTTGAAGTCGTTGAGATTCGCGCCGACGTACTCGGTTAACGCGCGCGTCGTCTTCAATCCTTCGGCGGCGGCATACCACTGCTCGGGGGGAACGCGCATCTTGGAGGAATCGAATCCATCCGCCTTGAGCTGCTCGATCACCGTCGCGGGATTTTCAGAGAGCAGCGACGTAATCGGATTGACGTTCCGCCGCCGGGCGACGCTGTCGAGCTTGTCCGATTCGCGCGCGAGGGCTTTGCCGGTCGCGCCCTTGGCATAGGCCGCCTGACCGGGAAGCTGCTTTTCGAGCGTTACGATAAAGGCGATCGCCACAGGCCTCTCCTTTCGTCCGTTTGCTTCGATCATTCAATCACTCATGTGCTGTTGCACAAAGCTCCACGCCGACTCGTCATCGAACTGATGGCCCCCCTGAAAGATGACATATTTGAAGCGGTCGGCCGATCCCAGTTTTTTATAAAACGCTTCCGATTGCGGCACCATCCTGGTGCCGGGGTCGCGATGATCCGAGTCGTCGTTGCTGCCGGCTTGGATCTCCAATGCTCGCGGACAAATGAGCGCAACCAGATCGCTGTCGCGAAAAAGCGTGAAGCGATTCATGAATTCAAAATCGCTCGGCACCGACAGCTCATCGCGCTCGTAGCGCCCCTCTTGCACGCCGTAATAGCAACTGGAGACTGAGACCTTGATTCGCGTGTCCACCGCCGGCGTCACTAGCGCGTAGTAGCCGCCGTAGGAAAGGCCGACCATTCCCACGCGATTCGGATCCACCTCCGGCCGCTTCAGCAGCACATCCAGGCTTCGCGTGATCTTCGCGATTTCTACGGCCGTCACACTGGTGCCGACCAGGCGCATCCGCTTGTCTATTTTGTTACGGATGTCGCGCGGAAACCTCTTGGCGACAAACAGGTGCTGGGGCGCGAAGACGACATATCCACGTTTGACGCCGCCGCGCACCATGTCGTGATAATTGGCTCCGCCATGAAAGAGCGCCACTTCGGGCGATCCGCCGCCGCCATGCATCGAGATGATCAGCGGCGCTTTCCCGGTGATCCCTTTGGGCACAATATAAATGCCCTCGGCATGCACTTCCGGCAGAATCGGGATCATCGCGCGGTAATAGGTGCCGAGGCTGTCTTGCCCGATTTGATCGAATGTCGCCGGTGCTGAAGGCACGCCGCCCGGAGGCGGATAGCCGATGCTGTCGCAAAACGCTGCGCGATAGGGCTCGGCGGACTTAGCGAACGCCTGCGGAGAAGAATAATCCGGATGAAACATCGCATGCAGCCGGCTGCCATCCTTCTTCATCGCTTCGATGTAAGCATCCAGCTCCTTGGCCTGCTGCGTGCGAAGCGGATCGGATGCCGACACATCCTGCTCAAAGTACGGCGACGGCTTGGGGGAATCCTTCCCATCGGCAAGCGCGCCAATGAAGAGAGCCGCGAACCCGATTGCACACCAGCAAATGGTGGATTTCATATCCGTGATACCGTTTTGAAATGCCGGCGTGAGTCGCGATCAACTTGCCTGGTCGCGAAGCGCGCCGTTGAGGATCTCGGGATTCCCCGCAATCCGCGCTGCGCCGCAGGCGGCATGGTGATCGGTGTCGCCGGTGCTGAAGGTCCAGCCGGGGCGAGCCAGACTGGTGAGCTGATATTCGATCTCGTCGCGAAGGTCGGTCATCAAAGGGCCCAGTCGTATGCCCAGCCCTCCGGCCAGCACAATGTGATTGGGCCGATAGAGCGCATGACAGATGCGAATCGCCCGCACGAGAGCCTGCATCGGCGGATCATCGATCCGCAGCTTGGGGGCGACGGGACCAGAACCATACTGTTTTCGAAGCGCTGCCGCCCCGACGTAACCTTCCAAGCCTCCCGCCCCGCCATCCGGAGCGACGACCTTTTCCCCAGCGACGGCGACATCAATCTGCCCGATGTGGCCTGGCGAATCGCCATCGACCTTCAGCGGCACGCCATCGTCCAGCACCGAAGCGCCTACGCCCGTCCCCAGGGCCAGCACCAGCAGTCGACCGGCGCAGCGACGCGAGACATAGACATCGACCGCTGTGGCTAGTGTGTCATTGACGATGCGGACCCGATCGCCGACTTCCGCGCCGGCCGCCGCAGCCGCTAACTCGCGCAGCTCAAGACCGTGCAGTCCCGGAACGTTGGCCGAGTACTCGACGCGCTGGCGCGTCTCATCCAGCACGCCCGGCACGCAAAGCCCCACCGCCGCCACGTCTTGGGCCCGGCCGGCGACCGCTTCGGTCACTGCGCCCAGGATCTGCTGCGAATTGGGAAGGTGATATTGCCCCTTGGCCAGCCACTGGATGGACCGTCCGCGCAACGCCGCGATTTTGACGCTCGTTCCGCCTACGTCGATTCCGAGAGTGATCGGCGCGTCGGTCATCGGCCCCTTTTAATCTTTTATTGCTCGCGCGTCATGACCATGGGAACAGGCCGGCGAACTTCCAGCCCGTCCCGAAGCAATTGCGTCAAGGTAAGTTCGTTACCCTGGATCGCTACGCGATATTGGCTATGCGGCCCATCTTCGTTGTCGCCGATCCACATATCCATCGTGTCGGGCGAAGCAAAGCGATAGTGGCCATTTTCCTTCTGCGGATATTGCAGGAAGGCACGCTGATAAGATCCGTCGTCCTTGAAGGTCAGCACGAAGCCGGCTCCGTGAGCGGGATCCCCGCCTCGCCAGGCACCGACGATTTTGTCCTGGGGACCCGACGGCCTGGAAGGCTGCGTGGTGGCGCCAGATCGCGCATGTGCTGGAGCAGCCGAATTCTGGGCAAGGGCATCCCGAAGGGTCTGCACTTCCATCTGCAGCCGGCTGACTTCCACGCGCAGGCGGTTGTTCTCGGCACGAAGCCGCTCGAGCTCGCCGACGGGCTCAGTTGTAGCGGGACGGGTGGCCATTTTGGCCTGAAGGCGCTTCTGCGCCTCTTCAACCGAAAGCTGCGCCGAGGCCAGGCGCCCTACCACAAGGATTGCCAGCAGCACGCCGAGCGCCGTTGCCCACCGGGTCATAGTTTTCTCCTTCGAGCGTTGAACCGATCCCCGGAACCGCCGGGTCCGGTATGGGGAAGTATACCGATTGACCACCACAGAGCTGCTAACAAAATGCCTTGAAGACAATCGCTTGACAACGGGTCGATGGGTCGAGTGTACTGGGTAAAAGACTTTTCCTCTAATATTTGGGTTGGATGCCGCTCCGAAGCGCGGGCGGTTTGAACCCTTTAACTTTTATTCCCCCGCGGAAGGAGAAATCCCAATGAAGCGACGGATGACTAAGGACGGGAAGCCCCGGCAGGATGGCGCCAATCGCCGAGACTTCCTGAAGTATTCGGCTCTTGCAGCCGGGTACGGCGTATGGGTTGCCACGGAAAAGAACGAAGTCGCTCTGGCCCAGCAGGCCGCCAACGATCGCGTCAACGTTGCGTGGGTCGGCGTGGGGGGCAAGGGTGACAGTGACAGCTCGCAGGTCACCAAGTTCGCCAACCTCGTCGCCATCTGCGACGTCGACGAAGATCACACCAACAAGAAGCTCGATGAGCTCAAGAAGGCCGGCAAGCCCGCTCCCAAGGTCTTCAATGACTGGCGCAAGATGCTCGACGAGATGGGCAAGGAAATCGACGCCTGCGGCGTGTCGATTCCCGACCATAACCATGCCATCGTCACCATCCATGCGATGAAGCTTGGCAAGCACGTTTACACCCAAAAGCCCCTGACGCACACCGTCGCTGAAGCGCGCATGATGCGCGAAGTCGCCAACGAGATGAAGATTGTCAGCCAGATGGGCAACCAAGGGACGGCGACTCCCGGATTGCGATCTGGCGTCGAAGCAATCCAGGCCGGTGCGATTGGCAACGTCAAGGAAATCCATATCTGGACCAACCGCCCGATTTGGCCGCAGGCCCCGAAACTAATGAAATGGCCACAGGCCGAATCGGTTCCCAGCACGATGAACTGGGACGTGTGGCTCGGCCCCGCGCCCGAAACCCCCTATAACCATGAAATTGCGCCATTCAACTGGCGCGGCTACTGGCGGTTTGGCACCGGCGCCATGGGCGACATGGGCTGCCATACCTGCAACCTGCCTTACATGGGCACCGAACTGACTGAGCCGACCAAGGTCAAGGCCGTCTGCGCCGACCTCAATCCGGTCACCTACCCGGCATGGGCGACTGTGGAATACGAGTTCCCCAATCCCAAGGGCGGCGATCCGATCAAGGTCTTCTGGTACGAAGGCCACTTTGGCTACGTCAATATGAAGAAGGATCGCAAGACCGGCGAGATGGTCCCAGATATGATCCAGAACCTGCCACCGACGCCCCTGTTCCATGGCGTTAAGCCTTCCGACAGCGGTTCGCTGACCGTCGGTGACAAGGGCACGCTTTACTCGCCGCAGGATTACGGCGGGAGCTGGATGCTGCTTCCGAAGGAGAAGTTCGAAGACTTCAAGAAGCCTGAGCCGAGCCTGCCGCGCTTCAAGGGCAACCGTGAAGACGACAATATGAAGCTCGAATGGATCAACGCCATCAAGGGCGAAGGCAAGACCCTGTCGAACTTCAATTACGCCAGCCGGCTCGTCGAATTCATCCTGCTGGGCAACGTCGCCAATCGCAATCCCGGCGACATGCTCGAGTGGGACACCAAGGAAATGAAGTTCACCAACAACGAAGCGGCCAACAAGCTGCTGAAGGTTGAGTACCGCGATGGTTGGTCGTTGACTTAAGCCTTGCAGATATTTCAGTGATATGAATTGGGGCGGACGCATTGACGTCCGCCCCGATTTTATTGATAGATAGGTAATGATCCGTACAAAAATCGTCGCGACGATGGGGCCGGCCTGCGGCGGCGAGGATGGTCTGCTCGCGCTGTTCCAGGCGGGCGTCAATGTCTGCCGACTCAATTTCTCGCATGGCTCGCTGGACGAACACGCGAAGCAGATCGGCCAGATCCGGGAGGCGGCAAAGCGGTTCGACAAATCCATCGCCATTCTCGGCGACTTGTGCGGCCCCAAGATCCGCCTGGGACAGGTCGCTGCAGAAAATGGATCAGAGGGGATGCCGATCAATGTCGGCGATGAACTGCATATCTGCCGGGAAACGATTGTCGGGCGCGATTGCCGGGTCAGCACGACCTATCCCCATCTGATTGACGATGTGGAAATTGGCGACAGAATTCTCATCGAAGACGGCGCGCTGCGATTTGTCTGCACGCACAAGAGCGATTCCGAATTGCGCTGCGCCTGCACGATTGGCGGAGTTCTTAAAAGCGCCAAGGGCATTAACCTGCCGCACACGAACGTCAGCATCCCCTCCATCACCGATCGCGATTGGGAATGCGTCGCGTGGGCGATCGAGCATGAGTTGGATTACCTCGCTCTTTCTTTTGTGCGCAAGCCTGAGGATCTCGAATCGCTCCGGCAGCATCTGAAGTCAAAGGGACGACCCATCCCGATCATCGCCAAGATCGAGAAATCGGAGGCGGTGAAGCAGATCGACGCGATCATCGAAGCATGCGATGGGATCATGGTGGCACGCGGCGATTTGGGCGTAGAAATCGACGTAGCCCAAGTCCCGATTGTGCAGAAGGATTTAATTCGACGCTGCCAGGCAGCGGCAAAGCCGGTCATTGTGGCGACGCAGATGCTTCAAAGCATGATCGAACAGGCTTCTCCGACGCGCGCTGAAGTGAGCGATGTGGCCAACGCGATTTTCGACGGCACCGATGCGGTGATGCTCAGCGGCGAAACGTCGGTCGGCAAATTCCCGCTCGCGGCGGTTCATGTCATGAGCCATGTCGCGGAAGTGACCGAGCAATACCTGAATTCCAGCGATGGGGTAAAGGAGCCGCCGGTGCGCCTGGGGACGTTCGAGCGCTCGACGGCCGTGGCCAAGGGCGCATGGCAGATCGTCCATGAGCTGCGCCCGTCAGTTGTCGCGCTCTGGAGCCAGACGGGAACCACCGCGCGAATTTTTTCCAAGCTTCGGCTCAATGTGCCGATCGTGGCCTTTTCCAGCGATCCCTGCTCGCTTCGGCGGATGGCGCTGCAATATGGCGTAATGCCGATCCGGATGGAGCTGCCGAAGAATATGGAGAGCTTTGTGGATGGGATCGATCATCTGTTGCGCGAGTACGAGCTTGCCGCCGAGGGCGATCGCGTGGTGATTGTCGCCGGCGCGCCGTTGGGAACGCCGGGGCTCATGAACAGCATCTTCATTCATACCGTCGGCCAAAGCTGGCGCGCGGCGATGGAGCGATCGGCCGTTTCCGATTGCGCGCTGCTGGACTCCTGAGCCATATTCTTCCAGAATGGCGGTTGAAGTTGCGTGTTCAAACCGCGCGGGCTCGATTCGCGTATCGACGGCTATGCATAAGCTTCTGGTGACCGCTTCGATGATGTTCCTGCTGACCGGCTGCATGCTGCGCCCGGTCAATCCCAACGCGCCGATCGCGACCGACATCGATCCCAAGAGCGCTCTAAACGATTTTTGGTTCAAGAAGCCCGCTGTGGTTTCAGTGGAAGCGACTCACATCGAGCCGCTGTGGAATGCGGCGATCGACGCCGCCAAGGAGCGGTCGTTCATCATCGATCGGCGCGACTTCCGCGAAGGTTGGCTCTCGACCCAGCCGCTGGTTTCGAAGCAACCCTTTGAATTCTGGCGCGGCGACGTGGTCAATCCGGTTGCCGAATTGCAATGCACGCTCTCGACGATGCGGCGGACCGTTCGCTTTCATTTCACCCGCACCGCCGACGGCAAGTACATTTGCGAGCCGAAGGTGGTCGTCGAGCGCTATGCGATGCCGGAACGACGGATCACGGCTGTCGATCAATATCTTGAAGCCTTTACCACGCTGCATGCCGCCGAGGATGCGACGACGGAAGAGGGACAGGCCATCCGCGTCGAGTATTGGTATGCGGATGGGCGCGATTACGATCTGGAGCGCGTGCTGGCCGAGTCGATTCGCAATAAACTCGATGCGGCGCAAAAGGGCTCGGCGGTGGTGCTTGCTTCGGACAACCGGTGACCTGCGAGCAGCGGTTTTCCCCTTTTTGCCGCCCCACCCGTGGGGCGCGGCCAGCGGCGCGGAACGCATCTGACCTGTCAAAGCGCCGAACAGCGTGCCCCGCTCGATTGAAAATGTTGTTTCAGTTCAGGGGGTGGTCGAACTCATTGCTCCTCGGAAAATCAGCGGCGCCGGAGCATGATCGATCACCCCATGGCGGTGGGCCTTCTCGTGAAACAGGCGGATGGCCTGCAATTGGCGCGGGCCGATGTCGAATTGGAGATTGCGGGTGAGATATTGCCGGGCGATGTCGGCAGGCCAGCCGAGCGGTCGCGCGTATTGCTCGATGATCTGTTCGATGTGGGCGAGCCCATTTCGTTTGGCAGCTTCGAGGCGCTGATTCAAATCACCGCTTTCCACCTCAGCCCGCGCCATCCAGGCAGCAAACACAAACGGAAGTCCGGTCAGTTCTTTCCACGCCTGGCCAAGATCCAGTTGATGATGGAGGTCTTTGGGCTCTTCGCAGATGACTTTATCACCAATGAGCAATCGCGCGGTGCGCGCCGCGGACGGAGAATCGGGCCGAAATCGAGTCAGCTCGATGAACTCGGGTTGAATGCCGAATCGTTCTGAAAGAATGATGCGCGCCAAAGCGACCGAAGTATGGCTGTCGGTATCACAGGCCAGCGCATCGATCTCTTCAATGGGAATGGGGCTGAAGATGCGAACGGTGAGCGTCGGCCCGTCGGAACCAATTCCGCCGCCGGTGAGGACGCGCAGTCCGTTCAATCTCTGGTAATCAATTACCGGAAGCAGGGCCACATCTAAGCGCTTCTCAATCAACCCATCGAGCAATCTCGATGGCACCTCAAGCGACAAACTGATTTGTCGATCATCCTCCAATCCATAAATCAGCGGCTTGGCATTGAGGAAGCTCACGCTACCGACACGTAGTGGGGTTGCATGGATTGAAGGAGCGCCGGACATATCAAACAGTGTAGGTCGCGCGCTTGTCGCGGCAAATCGATTTCAAGCGTTTTGAAATGTGCGATTCCCAAAAACATCTTCGGAATAGCTCCTTCTTTAGCCGCCCCTTTGTGGGGCGCGTCCAGAGCGTGCTGAGCGCAAATAAATCTTCAAGATCCCGGGTCGCGCTGCTCGGCGCTTTCTCAGGACAGATGCGGTCCGCGCGGCAAGACGCGCCCACAAAGGGGCGGCTAAAGTGACTCAGGACGATGCTGAAGCATCGACAAATGAGTTTAAAAGAGACTTCTCGCCCCGACGATCTTTGTTGTCACATCATCTCACGCTGGGTTTTCTTTCAACCAGCGCATCACTTCCTGCTCGTGGCCTTCGGGTTTTACCTTGTGAAAGATATGGCGGATGGTCCCGCCTTTCCCGATGATGAAAGTCGATCGGGCGGCGCCCCAGTATTTGCGGCCGTACATGTTCTTTTCCTGCCACATCCCGTAGCGGTCGCAGACCGCGTGATCGGCATCAGCCAGCAGAGGAAAGTTGATCTGGAACTTGTCGGCAAAATCCTTCACGTCTTCAATCCGATCGGGGCTGATGCCCAGCACTGTGACCCCAGCTTTTTCGTAATCGGGGCGGGCATCGCGGAAACCGCAGGCTTCTCTGGTGCAGCCGGGCGTGTCTGCCTTCGGATAGAAATAGAGGATTACGGGCTGCTTGGCCGCCAGTTTCTGAAGGTCTATCGTCTTGCCGTTGCTTGCCGGCAGAGTGAAATCGGGAGCCTTCTGGCCCACTTCTGGAATCTTATATTCGTGTGGCACCTGCGGCTCCTTACTGAAGCTTCTTCTTCAAGAGCGCGTTCACCGCTGCCGGGTCTACCTGGCCGCCGTGGGTTTTCATGAAGGCACCCATCGCCTGACCAAATTGCTTGGCGGTGAATGAATTGCTGGCCAGAAAGGCATCGACCAGCTTCTCGGCATCCTCCGCCGAGGCTTTCTTGGGCATGTATTGTTCGACGATCGCCAGTTCCTGATTGAACTTGGCAGCTTCCTCGTTTTTCCCCAGCCGCTGATATTCTTCCTGCCCCTTGCGGAGCTTCTTGGCATAAGCCGCGACCGCTTCTTCGGCGGTGATGGGCTTGGGGGCAAGATCAATGTTCTTGACCTCATTGAGAAGCATCCGGATGACGGCGAGCTTCTCCTTTTCGCCGGCCTTCATGGCGGCTTTCATGTCTTCCTGTAATCGCGAGAGCAGTTCCATTTTGACTCCACGGCAAATTCTGTTATGGTCTTGTTTCTCTGGGGTTAAGGCTTTTTTGCATTTACAGCCTTGTTTCCCATTCGCGTCCGCGACCAGAATTCCTGATCGCGCCGGCTCCCAAAAAAACCAGACCAATCGAAAAGGTCTTGCGGGAATCGTGAGCGACGCCGCGCCTTCCCATTGACCAGATGGTCGGCGCAAGTACGAACCCTGTCAACCAACCTGATTGCACCGATGAACAACGGAAGCGTCGAAGGCATCCTTCAAATCACCGACGAACGGCAAGACGGTCAGCTTCGCGACCCGGCCCATCCGCTGCGGCCGATCCGCGGAAACCTGATGGTCCCCCGCGAATTGATCCGCGAATTTCGGCTGCGCCCCGGCCTGCTCCTGCGCGGTAGCCCGCGCGGCAGAATGCTCGGGAAGCTCGAAGCGATCGAAAACCAGCCGCCGGACGATTACACCGACAAAACCCCGCTGTATGACTCGACCGCGCTGGATCCGGAGCCGATGCTCCGCCTCGAGCACAACGCCGCCGAGTTGACGACGCGCATCATCGACATTCTTGCGCCGGTTGGCTTTGGCCAGCGCGGGTTGATCGTCGCCCCGCCGCGAACGGGCAAAACCATTTTGCTTCAGAACATCGCCCGCGGCGTGCATGCCAATTACCCCCAGGCGCAGCTCATGCTGCTGCTGGTGGACGAGCGGCCTGAGGAAGTGACCGACATGAAGCGCAACGTGCCGGGCACGGTTTACGCTTCATCCAACGACAACACGATCGACAAGCACCTTGACCTGGCGCAAATTGTGATCGAGCGCTGCAAACGGCAAGTGGAATATGGGGCTAATGTGGTCGTGCTGCTGGATTCGCTGACGCGACTGGGGCGCGCCTTCAACAGCGGCGGGCCGGGCGGCGGAAGGACCATGTCCGGCGGGCTCGATAATCGCGCGCTGGAAATTCCCAAGCGACTTTTCGGCGCCGCGCGCAAGATCGAAAACGGCGGCAGCCTGACGATCCTCGCGACCTGCCTGATCGACACCGGCAGCCGAATGGATCAGGTCATCTTCGAAGAGTTTAAGGGCACCGGCAATATGGAGCTGACGCTGGACCGGAACCTGGCCAATCAGCGCATCTGGCCCGCGCTGAATATTGCCGAATCCGGCACGCGAAAAGAAGAGAAGCTACTGGACGAGCGAAACCTCAAAGCCGCGCAAACCATCCGCCGGCATCTGATGAACATGCCGCCCGCGCAGGCATTGAAGACGCTGACCGACAGCCTCTCAAAGCAGAAGAGCAATCAGGATCTGTTTAATGCGATGAAGGTATAAACAATTGACCCTCGGCTGGGAAAGGTAATGCAGCCGAGGGCCAATTTCAGGGATCTTGTGAGGATCGCCGCACTCTTCGCCTGCTCAGACCGACTCCATTCGATCGCGAGCGTCAAGCGCGGGACAATCCTCAATGTTTCGCTTTATGCCGCGAGCGGCTGGGTGGACAGATAGAGTCCCAGCATGCCACGATCAATTTCTTCCATGTCAACCAGTCGGCCGCCCAGCTCATACGTCGCAGGGCCGACGCGCTGCACGCGGCTGACGGCCATCCAGCCGACCCACTCGCGCTTCGGCTGAGGCTCGCCGGTGGCGGTATCCACAAACGGATGAATGCCCGCATAAGCCGGCAGATCGATGCGGATGCGAATCTGGTTATCGACTTTCACCGATGCGTCGCTGGTTCGTACGCGCACACCCATCGCCGACAGGTCGAGGATTTGCCCGAGCGTCTCGCGACGCTGAGGACCGGCTCCGCAGCGCTCGACGGTGATGCCTTGGCTCTCCATGTCATAACGGCGGTGACTTCGCCGCTCGATGGTTTCCGTGCTTTGAATCCGCATGGTGCTGCTTTGCGATGCTGCCGGTTGGTTCATGGATGCTCCTTGTTCTGGCACCGTTGCTATCGACTAGGGCAGCCCGGAACTTTGGTAATTTAGGTAAAGTCGCTAAGGTGGGATCATATTTGTGTTATCGGACCATTTGGTTGAATCGTCAGGCGACCGCTACCTCGAATGCCGACTCGCGTGTGGACAATCTTCTGTTGCGAAGCCTGTTTTCGGATTCACTGCAGCGCGCAAATGGCGTTTATCAATCGTGTAACGGCCATTGATGATTCTGTCGCTAATGAGTCTCGACGTTGTCGATAAGCGACGTATACTGTGGCGGGAACTGCGCGAAATAGTGTGACCTGATAGCCGGCCACGCCGGTATTGGCCGACCGGCAAATTACGACAGCCGTGTCTCGAATTCTCCTCCTGGTCCTGTTTCTGGTCTGGCTCGCCTGGCCTGGCGATCAGCAGTGGTCCATCGCGCAGCAATGGCCGTGGTTGCTGCTTTTCATCGGGTTTTATGTCCTGTTGGTGATCCTGCTGGGGCTTTGGAGCCGGGTGCTGGCCAGGCGATCTGACTCGGCCAATTTTCATCAGAATGTCCGCCGATTTAATTACACCATGTTTGCCGCGCGGATTATCGTGCCGGCCTGGTTCGCGGTGGGCGTCTGGAAACTGGGCTGGGGGCCGCTGATTGCGGGCGGCATCGGAAATAACCTCGCCGGCAAATTGCCGGGTGTGTTGCTCGGCACATTCCCCGCCTTCGCGGCATGGATGGGCCTCTGGTGGTCGCAATATCCGGCCGACCGCGCGGTGCGCGAGCAGAGTTTCTGGAGCGATTGGGAAAATCAGCTTCCGCTCCATCAGCCTCCCCCCTTCCGCAGCTATTTTGCGATGAACCTGCGATTGCAGGTGCTGTTTACCATCGTGCCGGTGCTGTTGTGGGTGGCGATGCGAGATGTCATCAGCGTGTCGTCCACACATTACTTCCACTGGACCGAGGATCGCCTTCAGCAGCGCGTGGATCTGGCGGCTTCCGCGATAGCGGCGGCTGTGGTGTTTTTGCTGGTGCCCAAAATTCTTCGCCGGGTGCTCAACACCGTTCCGCTGCCTTCCAGTCCGCTGCGCAGCCGACTCGAGCAACTCTGCCGGCGGGCGAAGGTGCGCTACTGCGACATCCTTCTCTGGCAGACGCAGAACAACATCGGCAACGCCGCGGTGATGGGCATCCTGCCGCGCATGCGCTATTTCCTGATCTCCGATGTGCTGATGGAGCGCATGACCGATGACCAGATCGAGGCGGTTTTCGCTCACGAACTGGGCCATATCGTGCATCGGCACATGGGCTGGTATGCAGTCTTTTTGATCGTGCTGATCGTGCTCATGATGGCGACGGCCACCGCGCTGGCCGAAGCGTTTCCGATGATCAATCAGTCGCATGCCGGCATCGCGCTGATGATGATGCTCGGCACGGCGATGTTCCTGCTGCTGTTTGGCGCTTTGAGCCGAAGCTGCGAGCGACAGGCGGATGTGTATGCCGCCCGTATCATGGAAGCGATCAAAGGGCCGGCGGCTTCTTCCGAAGCATTACTGAATCCGCGGCAGCTTTCGACGGTGGCGGCCGGTAGCGTCCAGAAAGTCCGCCCCGATGTGCAATGGGTCGGCCCCTATGGCGCCGCCCTGTTTTCATCCGCGCTCGAACACGTCGCGGTCATTAACAATATTCCCATTGGCAGCCATGCAACGCCATCGACGCGCGGCAGGTTCCGCCCTGCCCACCTGTTCGACAGCCTCGTCGATATGGCCAATCACTGGTTCCACGGCAGCATCGCCAGCCGAATGACTTATCTGCAGCGATTGGGCGCGCAGCCGCGCCTCACTGCGCGATTCGATCGCGCGATGTTCGCGCTCTATGGCACGCTCATCTTCGGACTGGTGATCGCGTGCGTTCTTTG
>JANWHF010000175.1 GCA_025450555.1 Tepidisphaeraceae bacterium
ACGGGAAGGAACACGTCGAGCGCGGCACCGGCCAGATCTTCCGGCTCATTCCGCCCCGCGAACCGGCCAAGGCCACGCAACCGTCGCAGCCGGGATGAAGGGAGGCCAATCGGATCAAGCTGCTTTAGGAATCTTCGCCGTCACGACGATCAGTGTTCGCCGCGACGTGCAGTGTGAGACATGGCGTTTTCAATCGCTTTCTCCGAAGCGATAAATGCCTGGACGCTCACCGCAAACAGTTTCGAACGATCGAGACCCTTGGAAGATGCGAACTCCTCGGCAAGAGCCAGGATTTTTGGATCAAGGGAAATGAGGACTCGTTTTGCCTTTTCGCTGGGAGCTTTGCGCGGCCGGCCACGACCGCGCTTGGCGATTTCCCAAAGGGCCATGGAGCGCTTGGACATGGGACGGGTTTGGTCGAAGGAAATGCCCTTCTCCCACTTGCGGGCTTCAGCCTCCTTTTCCTTCGATGTCATGCTTAGGAAATCTTTGCTCATGACTGACTCCTGATTTTGCGATACTGACGAATCTGCCTGGCACTCATAGGCATGGCGTGGCAGATGTAAATCGAAACCGTGCCGGAGTAATCGATCACGGTTCCCCAATCCAGAAATTCGACATCGACAAATTCCAACTCTTCGGGCAATTTGAAAGCGAAAATGACCTGCAGATATTGGCCTGATGCTGTTTGTCCCCAGACCAGATATTTCTCTTCGCCGATCTCGCGCGGGAAAGGATTGACGGCATGCCGAATAACGTATTTTGCATCGGCTGCATTGGACCCATGCTTGGTTACATGCTTGCGGTTCCATTCGTCCCACGCGAAGACAAATGCCATGGATTTATAGTATATACTTAAAATGCAGTGGTCAAATCGTGAATGTCTGGCGGAAACAACTTCGTTGCGGCGTTGCAGTTTTTGCACTTTCAAAGCGTGATTCCTAATCTGGCGGTTACATGTCGCAGCCGGAGCTTCAACTGGAATATCGGGGCGGCGCGGATAGAGAGGATGCTGGGCGCGTCGGCCTCAAGCCGCTGATGCGTTCGATCGGCTCGGTCGCGGGGGCGTTGATCGGGCTGATTCTGGTATTGGCGATTTTCGGGGCATGGAGCCCGCGGCTGTTCCTGCGGGCCGATACGTTCGTCAATGTTCTCAAATACAACTATGCCTATGCCGTCGCGGCGGTGGGCGCGACGTTTGTCATCATCACGGCGGGCATCGATCTTTCAGTGGCAAGTGTGATGGCGTTAGCGGGCGTGGCGTGTGCGATGGCCGTCACCGGCGTCACGATTCCTGAATTTGATGTGGGGCAGATGATCGTCATCTCGCTTGGTGTCGCCCTGACCTGTGGACTCTGCACCGCCGGGTTTCTGCTGCAACGCGGAACGAGTCGAACGAAATCGGTCGCGGTGGGAAGTGCGGCTGCGATCGCCGGAGCTGTGGTAAGTGGCCTCCTATGGTGGCTCATCGCCGGGCGGAAAGTTGCACCGATGCCGGTGTGGGCCGGTGTCTCCATTGGCATCGCAACGGGTGGTCTCGTTGGATTGTTCAATGGCCTGCTGATCACATCACTTTCCCTGCCGCCTTTCATTGTCACGCTTGGAACGCTCGGCGGTGTGCGTGGCTTGGTGCTCTACATGACAGGCAGCATGCCGGTCGATGGATTACCGGATGCGCTGTTGCGCATGCACAGCGCTTCGTGGCTTGGCCTTCCGCCCAATGTGTGGATCACGGTTGTCTTGGTTCTCATCGCGGCGCCGGTGCTTCATTTTTCGGTGATGGGGCGATACGTCTACGCGATCGGATCCAATGAGCGCACGGCTCGCCTGTGTGGCGTGTCGGTCGAGCGATGGAAAACGATTTGCTACGTCGTTGCCGGGCTGACCGCTGGACTGGCCGGCGTGATGATGGACTCGCGCCTGCACAGCGCGATCCCCAGCGAATATCAGGGCTGGGAATTGACGATCATCGCCGCCGTGGTCATCGGCGGAACGAGCCTTTTCGGGGGCGAAGGCACGATGATCGGCAGCATCATCGGCGTGCTGATGATCGGATTCCTGCGATCCGGTTGTAACCTGGCCGGTGTCGAGGCGAATCTTCAACAGGTCTTTATCGGCGCGATTATCGTGCTGGCGGCGGCGGTGGATCGGTTCCGCCATCTGAGCGGATGAGCGATCACAGGGTTGCGCGGAGCATTTCGATTAGCGCGGTTATGCCCGAGCGGACTTTATCGAGTCCATCCGATCGAAGTGACCGCGGAGCCTGAAGGCGCATCGCTTCTCGAAGATCGAGCAAGGATAAATCGCTTGCCAATCGTTGTCTGAAGGTATCGTCAGCGAGCAGCAGCTCATGGATCCCGATGCGTCCGTTGTATCCTAGATTATTGCAACGTTCGCAGCCTCTCGTCGAATAGAGCGAAAGCTGTCGACCCGATTCGAGTTGGAGGATGCGTCGCTCAGCCGCGGTGGCATCGTGCGATTCGCGGCAGCTCGAGCAGAGCTTGCGCACCAGCCGACGGGAAAGGACGCCCACGAGGGCGCAAGCCAGCATCGACCGATCGACGCCGAGTTGCGTAAGTCTCCAGAGAGCCATCGCTGCATCTGGCGCTTCGATGGCCGCGAAGACCAGTGTGCCGCTGAGTGCGGCGTCGATTGCCAGCTGCGCCGTCTCGGCATCGCGCAGATCGCTGATGGCTAGAACATCGGGCCGGTGCGACAAGGCAGCGCGCACGGCATCGGCATATTTCATGGAGCCGGTGCCGGTAACTGGGATCTGGTTGACGCCTTCGATCATGCGCTCGATGGAAGATTCAACGCTGCAAAGATTGGCATCAGGCGCATTGCGCTCCAGGAGCGAGGAATAGAGCAACGTGCGCTTGCCGCTTTCGGCTGGACCGGTCACGAGCACCAGGCCTGCGTTAGCAGCAACCAGTCGCCGCCACTGTTTGAGCGTCTCGTAATTGAATCCCAGCTTTTCCAGCTTGAGCGGGCCGGGCATTTCTTCGTGAGTAATGCGCAACAGAATCTTTTCAGAGCCTGCGGTAGGCAGGGTGGACGCGTGCACGGCATAGGCGCGCTCGCCGAAGGTCGCCCGAAGCTGGCCGGTCTGCGGGATCGCGCATTCGGCCGGATTCATGCCGCACAAATGCTTGAGATGTTCAGCGACCGCCTGGTAAAGACGGTGCGGCGGCCGATGGTGCTCGATCAATCGGCCATCGACGCGAAAGCGGATGCGCAGCGATGCGCGGCCCGGCTCAAAATGAACTTCCGTCGCGCGAAGCTTCAACGCATTTTGAAGAGTCGACTCAACCAGCCGAGCGACCGGCGGATCGACTTTGGATTTGGAGCTTGGAGCGGATGCAAAGGCCACTGTTTCGCTGCCCCAGACCGGCAGGTCGTCCACGACGAAAGCTTTCTCGGCCGGGAGATACACTTCGAGAGTCGCTCGAATTTCCCGCGCGGTTGCCGCCACGATCTGAACCGCATGCCCGCTCCGGCAGGCCAATTCGTCGGTTAGAAAGAGGTTCGTCGGCTCCGAAACTGCAACGGTCAGGACATCCTCGACCAGGAAGAGCGGCAGCACGTTCTTTCGGCACAAGAATTCATAAGGCAGCACTGCCACCGCAGCCGGATCGGCCATTCGCGGGCTTACGTGCGCGAAGGGAATACCATAAGCCGCCGCCAGGGATGAGGCGATCTGCTCTTCCGAGCAGACCTTCTGTTCGATCAGGATTTCGCCCAGGAGCTTCTTCTTACCGGTTTCGCGCTGCTGGTGAAGCGCTTTTTCAAGCTGCGCAGCCGCAATGATCCCCCTGTTGATCAGGAGCGTGCCAAGAGGTTTGCGTTCGGCAGTCGCAAGCATCAGTCGAATCCCACGTTCAATTCAAGGTCTTTAACGCCGACGCGACGTTGTCACAGCATTCGAAGCGGCGGTCGAGCCGCGTTACATGCAGAATCTCTTTGCAATTGGCGCCGACCCCGGCCAGCTTCAATGGCCTGCCCTGCGATTCGCACTGGCGCAATAGCGTTAGCAGCGCTTCAAGGCCTTCGCTGGTCATGTAACGGCAGCGATCGAGATCAACGACCCAACCCGTTGGCGACGAATCCGTGGCGGCGTCGAATCTGGCTGCCGCTGCGCGAAGCGCCGCCGCCTCGGCGCCAATCAAGTCACTTTCGGCAGTCAGCACGTGAGCGCCGTTGTAAATATCTGCTTTCATACTCAAATCAGATGGTGGCGGCGCTTCCGACGGTGACGGAAGATTCGGTCGCAGGGCGCAGCGTCTGCTGCACGTCCAGCAATTTCTTCGATTTCAGCTGATGGTCTCGCAGCATCTCGCGATAGCCGTCGGCACCGGTCAGCAAAAACGCCTCGGCCAGCCGAGGATCGAAATGCGTTCCCGAACAACGGCGGATTTCCGCCAGCGCCACTTCCAATGGCAGCGCCCGACGGTAGGTGCGATTCGAGGTCATCGCATCAAAGCTGTCGGCCAGGCAAATGATTCGCCCCATGAGCGGGATATCTTCGCCGGCCAATCCCATTGGATAGCCTTTGCCGTCGTAACGCTCGTGATGATGCAGCACGCCGGGGATGACCTGCTTGATCTGCCGCACGTCCTGAAGAATCTTCGCCCCAATCTCCGGATGCTTCTTCATCGCATCGAATTCTTCGGCCGTCAGCTTGCCAGTCTTCTGCAGCACGCTTTCAGGCACGCCGATCTTGCCGACGTCGTGGAGCAGGCCAGCCATGTAGACCTGTTCAATATCATGCTCGCTCAGGCCACACTGCTGCGAAAGATGGCGGCTCAGGAGAGCGACGCGTTCGCTATGGCCGTATGTATACGGATCTTTGGCATCGACCGCGCTGGTGAGGCTATGCAGCAAGCCCATCATCAGGCCGCGCATGTCTTCAAACAGTCGGGAATTCTCAAGATAAATTGCCGACTCATTGGCGATCGAATTCAGCAGCTTGCTGTCGGCTGAATCAAAATCGCCGGTTTCCTTGTCCAGGGCATAGAGACAGCCGAGCACGTGATCGTGCCGCTGCAATGGAACGGCAAGCATCTGGCGGGCATTATCTGCAAGCCAGTTGAAATGCTGGTCGGCCGACAGGTCGTTGATCAGCAAAGCGCCTTTGCGCACGCCGACGATTCGGTTCAATTCGTCGGACAATCGCAAAAGGCGATCGGCGCCGATATTGAGCTGGCCATATAGAATCGGTTCGGAGCTGCCGTGCGTATCGGGGCGCAGCGCGACGCCAATGCCGGCCACGCCCATTACCTGCTGCACCTCGATGCAGGTCTGCATGAAAAAGTCGGCTGGCCCGCGGTTGACCTTCATCCCGCCGCTGACCTGATAGATCAGGCTCAATTCTTCGTAGGTCGAGGCAAGCTGCTCCGAGACGCTCGACAGTTCGCTCTCCAGAGAGCCCAGGCGAAATTGATCCCGAAGGCTCGCCAGGAAAAGCTTCGCCTGCCGCTGCATCGCGGTCTCGTCATATGCAGTCAGGCTGGCGGCCTGCTTTTGCAGCCAGTGCGCATCGAGTTGGAGATTGCCACAAATGCGCTGGGCATCTTCGCTCAATGAGAATTCAGGATTACGCCCCACGAGCAGCAGAAGCCCAATCTTGTGTCTTTTTTCAATATGACTGATGCCCGCGAAGGTGAGGCCGCAATGATGGCGACGGACGGAAATTGCGGTATGGCTCGCCTGCAGCCACTGATGGAACTCGCCGCCGCTGGGGTCTATTTGCGGTCGCTGGACAATCGGCAGAACATATTTCAAGAAGAAGGCATCGGCGCCTGAATCGAAGCAGGCGACGGAGCCATCCGAATGAAGCGCGACCAGGAACAGCCCACTGGGGCGGAAGCGCGCCGCAAGGCATTCGAGCAGCGCGGCCGGCGCGCTGGCGGTTGTCTCACGGGGCGATGTTGTTTCCATCTGCACTTCCATGGCAATTCTTCCCGCCTTGGACTTCTCTGCTGCTCCCCAAAACAATTACGCCGCGCGACTCGCCAGAAGATCCTGCACCGTCGCCAGCAGATGCCTCGGGCTGAAAGGCTTGCTGAGCATCCGCAAGATCCCATTTTGCTCTGTATCCATTGGTTCAAGGCTGTATCCACGCGCTGTCAACATGATCGTCGGCAAGCCCATGTTCTGTTGGCGCAAACGCTGGCATAGTTCGAGGCCCGACAGCATCGGCATCTGGTAATCGGTGATCAGCAGATCAGGCCGTTCCTGAACCGCGATTTCCAGCGCTTCCTGGCCGTCCTGCGCAGTCAGCACCTTAAATCCTGCATTGCGCAGCTTCAGCGATACGACACTGCGAATGTGCGCTTCGTCATCGGCCACGAGAATCGTTTTGCCGTTCTCCGTCATCTTCTATCTGCCTGCCACCCCAAGGTTCCGTTGAGCCTCGGAAGAACTCACGGCCGCATCAATCGGTCAGTTCCAGTTCAAACCCAAACATGCTGCCCTTACCGAGCTCGCTCTCGACCAGGACACGTCCACCATGGACGGTCTCAATAATGTGCTTCACCAGCGCCAATCCAAGACCGGTGCCCGGAGCCATCCGGCTGTTGGATTGCGCCCTATAGAACTTATCGAAAACAAAGGGCAGGTCCTTGGGTCCAATCCCGACGCCTGTGTCGATAATTTTTGCCAGGACCTTGCGCTGCGCTTCGTGAACGGTCGTTTCAACCGCTATAGAGCCGCCAACAGGCGTGTATTTGATGGCATTGCTGAGGAGATTCAGCGCCGCCTGGTACAACATGTCGCGGTCGCCGAGGGTCTGATAAAATACAGGCGTCAGCCGCTCGGTGATGCTGATCTTCTTCTGCTTGGCTTGCGGCTCGATCACTTCAATCGCGTCCTTAAGTACGACTGTCAGGCTTTGGGGCTGTTTTTCCGCGCGGACGAGACCGGATTCGATGCGCGAGATATTGAGGATGTTGTCGATCAGCCGGCCCAGCCGGTTGGCTTCACTTTGAATGACCTCGTGAAACTCCTGCTGCGTCTGGGCATCGGTGGCCTCGCCGTCGATCAGCATTTCGGTATAGGCCTTGATGCTGGCCAAAGGAGTGCGAAGCTCATGGCTGACCATCGAGACGAAATCATTTTTCATCTCCGACAGTTCCTTTTCTCGAGTCGTGTCATGAAGGACGGCGACTACGCCTGCTGGGGCTTCTCCGTCCTTGACCGATGAGAGCGTGACCTTGTAGGCACGATCACCGCCAGGCGTGTGAATCGCATGCTCGATGATCCGGCGGCCGTTGCGGCTGTCGCTTTGCCGCATCTCCCGGATCAATTCGATCATCCGCGGATCCTTCAGCAGCTTGTCCACCGGGCAGCGCGAAGATTGGCTCAAATCGAAATCGAAGGTGCGCGCAGCGGAGTGATTGGCCAGCACCAACTCGTCAAATGAATCGGTGACGAGCACCGCGTCAGAAATCCCATGGATGATCGCCTGAGCGTGCTGCCTTTCGGCATCGGAGATCTTCAGCTCGATCTCCAGTTCCCGAGCGCGAAGCTCCGATTCGTTGACCGCGCGAGAGGCGGTTGAAATGATCTTCCCAAGCGTCATCGCGAAAAGGCTTTTGTCCGTTTCCGGCACATTCCATCGCGCGGGAGAATCGCCGGCGCTCAGCTCGATAAGCTGTTTGCAGGCGCGTCGCAGGCTGGTGATTTCAGCGATGACGCCGGCAACTGTTGCCAGCGACAGGACAAGGCCCGCCCATTTGAGTTCAGTCAAATCAGCGAGCGGCCGCGGCGCGATCCAGAGGACCGCGGCGCAGCCGCCCGCGATAAGCGTCAGCCAGGATGAATTGTGCGACAGACGCAACGCCCTTCCCTAGGCTCTGCCTCGCATTTTCTAAATCCGGAAGACCTGCCCCGAGCTATGTCGAGGGGCCCGCGACTGCGAACCGTCCCTTCTGGCAAAGGGTGGTCCGCTCGTGATTACTGCCGCTGGTCTGCTTCAACGATCAGTTGATGCGCCATTTCATCGCCCGGCTTGATTCGCAGGGCTTTGGCATAGCAACGAAGCGCTTCATCGTTCTTGCCCATTTTCTGCAGTGTATATCCGACCATGCAGAGGCTCACCGTATCGTTCTGATCCAGTTCGGCGGCCTTGTTGAACGCTTTGAGCGCGTCGGGCAAGCGATTCTGGCGGACGCGCAGGTAGCCCATCAGCAAATGCGTTTCGCTATGTGATGGATCGAGGCGCAGCGAACGAGCCAATGACATCTCGGCTCGGCGATAGTCGCCAAGTTCGAGAGCCGCACGACCCAGGCATTGCCAGACGTGCGCGTTGTATTGGTCGAGCTGCGAAGACATTTCAAAGCTGTAGCGCGCCTCGCGGGCCTTGCCGAGATTCAGTTGGCACTGGCCGAGCATGGTGAACAGGTCGGCGCGCTTCTGATAGGCGTCGGTTTGCACGAGCCGGCCGATCACTTCTGACGCTTCGCGGTATTCCTTGGCGTAGTACAAGGCAACGCCGAGCCGGCAGTGAATGGCCGGATCGTCTTCGGAAAGAATACTCGCCTCGCGGAGCATCGCGACGGCCTCAGGATACTTGCCGGCGTTCATCAGAAGCTGGCCGACTGCATCGCGAATCGCGCCGCTGTGCTCGAAGTACGTGACCTTTCCCTGCAACAGTTCGAGAGCCTCGTTCGAGCGATCCATGGCCACCAGCATCTCGGCCTGGGCCATTACATAAGCCAACTCGGCCGGGGCTCGGCCGGCAGCCTGCTGGTAATACTCCAGCGCAGTCTGCGGCTTAAGCCAGCGCTGATAGATCACGCCGGTGAAGTAATAAGCTTCTGGATCAGACGGGTTGTATTGGCGCGCAAGCTTTAGCTCTTCTTCGGCGCGTTCGAGCTTGCCGGTTTCAATGGCGAGCTTTCCAGCCAGCAGATGCAGCGGCTCGCTCTGAGGCGTGAGGCGCATCGCTTCATCGAGCGTCTTCTGGCACTTTTCAAAATTGCCCGAGCGATATTGCTCGTTGGCCAGGCTGGCCAGAACTGCGGAGCGAGCGCCATTCCATTCGCGCGTCGCTTCTTCTTTTTGAGTGGGGGATTTGCCTTGCTGGCAACCGGTCAAAAGAGCAAACAACAGGGCAGGCGCGGCTGCCGCAAAGATTGCCTTACGCATCGTACGGGTTCTCCAGGAACAAAGGGTGAAAATCGAAGGGCGATCAGACGAGTCAAAAAAGCCGGGCGAGATGTTGAGTCTCGCCCGGCCCAATTCACCGTTTTTACGAATTAGTCGCCCTGGTCCTTCTTGGGCTGCTCGGGCGTCGCATTTTCATCCTGCTCCTGGGGCTGCTGCACCTCTGGCGTCGATTGCTCGTCGCCGTTGGGCTTTGCATCTTCATTGTTCGGCATCGAATCGTCGATCGGGTCCGGCGTGTCCGTAATCGGATCGACCGGAGCTTCAGCAGTCGGCTGATCGGTCGGCTGCGTGGTCGGAGCCTTGGCCGTCTGCGTTTCGCTGGGCTGATTGGTCGGAGCCGCGCCGGTTGCATCGTCCGCATCAGCCTGTTCATGCATCGCCGGCTTGGCCTTCTGCGGCAGCTTTTCATCAGCCTTGCTGGAAGGCGTGATTGGAACAGCCGAGGGTTCGGAAGGCATCGTCGTCGCGCCGCGGGCCCGCTCGGCGAGGATCTGATCCCGCACGAAGTAGCGGATCGAGCTGTTGTCGGTCGCCTCGGCGTCATGACCCTGAATCTGGCTGCGCAGGTCGAGCGCTTCGACAAACTTCGGATTCAGGTAGATCGCGCAGTTCAGGTTGAACAGAGCGTTGTTGCGATTGGGATGCGGCTTGTTCATTTCATTGACCGCATTCTGATACCAGCTCTCGGCGAGGCGCTCGCGGCCCCAGGGCATCAGGCCTCGACGCATGCCAACACGGATGCGATCCGCTTCCTTGGCCTGCTCTTCGGAGGCTTCGCTGTACGCATCGTCATCCTTGATGATGTGCGGCGTCAGCAGAATGATGTCTTCTTCGCGGACCGTGCTGTCGGCTTGGTTGCGGAACAGCAGACCAACGCCCGGCAGGCTGCCGAGGAACGGCACCTGGCTGCGCGACCGCGTGGTGGCCTCACGGAACAGACCGCCAATCACGATCGTGTGGCCGTCTTTCACGAGAATATTGCTGGTGACCTGGGTGACTGCCTTGCTGGGCAGACCCGAAGAGTCAACCGAACCGCTGGAGTCTTCAGGGTGGATTTCAAGACGGATATAACCGCCTTCGCCCACATAAGGCCGGAACACCAGGCGTGTGCCGGTTTCGAGGAAGTTGATGGTGTCGGCGGTGGATGTTTCGGTGACGGTCGCCGTGCGGTAGCCAAGCTCGCTACCGACATGCACTTCACCCACCTGCTTGTTGAGGACCAGCACCTTGGGGTTGGCCAACACGGTGGTGTCGGTCACGCCTTCAAGGGCGTTGATGAAGAGCGCGACGCTGTCCTTGACCAGGCCAAGCTGCAGGCCATTGCCACCGACGCTGCCGGCGACGAAGCCCTTATTGTTGATCCCGCCAGCGCCAGGCGTTGAAAGGATGCCGTTGTTGTAAGCGTTACCCAGGCCATTGGGGAAACCGCCCGGACCCTTGGGGGTCCCGGAGCTGCCGCTCCCGGTGCTTCCCGACGATCCGGTAGAACCCGTACCGCCGGTGCTGCCGGTCGAACTGCTGGCGGCGCCGACGATTCCGCCGAGCGTCGAGAAGTCCACGCCACCCAGGGCGGTGAAGTCGATACCCAGTGCGTTGTTATCCGACAACGTAGCGCGGAGGATCGTGGCTTCGATGAGTACCTGAACCGGCCGGCGATCAAGTTCCTTCAGGACCTTGCGGGCCGCGTCGAGGTTTTCGGGGTAGTCGGTGACAACAATCACGTCTTCGGTGGCGTGCGAGTTACCGCCGGTGTCGCTCAAGGCCGCGGCAGATCCAACGCCCGCGCTCGTGCCGGCGTTGCTGCCGATGCCCGCGACGGCTGGAGTCGTGAAGGCCACCTGGCCTTCAGTGCTCAGGACCGGCTTGAGCATGTTCACCGCGTTAGCGGCAGGCGTATAGAAGAGGCGGAAGACTTCGGTCTTCTTGGCGCGGGCAGCCTTCTCCATGTCCGCGATTTCCTTGGCGGTGTACACGAAGATGAAGTTGCCCTTCTCGCGATAGTCGTAGCCGTTGGCTTTGAGGATCGCATCGAGCGCTTCGCGGACGGTGACGTCATACAGGTTGGCTGTCACAGTGCCGTGAACGTCTTTACTGGCGATGATGTTCTTTTGCGATTGGAGCGACAGCATGCGGAGCACTTCGACGAGGCTCGCGTCATTGACGTGAATCTCGACGGTGCCGGCGTCGCTGACGTTGACCTGCGAGGCCGACACGCTCTGTCCGGCGGGCTTGAGAGCCTTGTCGGGCTGAGTGGTTGGCTGGGTCGTCGGAACCGGATCCGCCGCCTCATCAAGCAACCGAACGTTGGCTGCGTCTTTCTTGGCGCTGTCGGCGCCAACCGTCTGGGCGAACGTGGCCCGGGTTGAGTAAACGGCCGAAACGGCCAGGAAGAGAATACCGGCGGATTTGGTCCATTTGCGAATCATCGTTTGATCCTTTTTTCCTTACACCCTGGACTTGGCCACTTCTGTGGCCGCGACAAAATTTGAGTCCAAGGTCTGACGGGCACCGTCAACTCATTCACATGTTGGATCGCGATCCTCGAGCCGGATGCCCACATGCTCGACGATGATCCGCCGCGTTGATGGGAGCGAGGCTTTTCAGCTTCGCTCCGGTTCGTCGCGGAACAGACGCGACTTCGTTCCTGCCCCACTTCTGGCTTGAAGCCGGTAACTACCCCAGCTTCACCATGCTCACCATCGGTTGCTTGAGGCACCCACTTTTCCAAGTCGAATACAAATCACCTAAATCCGCGCCTCGGTTCATGTCGAATTGCAATACAATGCTTGGGTGAATCGAGATTTACGTGACAAATGGAGAAGCCCCGCTGGAGCTGATAATCTTGGGGCATTGGATGCACATCCACCTTATTGGACGCGAGCCGTCCGATATTCCCCGCCATGCGCAAGCCAATAATTTTTGAGGGAGGAAACCCTTAAGCGGCCAACGTGCGCTTTTCAGGAATCTGGTTCAAAGATGGACTGATATCCGGCAGGCCAAGCCCCAGAGCGATCGACCAACTGGACCGCTCGCCGCCGATTGATTGCTCCATTGCGGCTGTCTCCAGACCGGCAAATAGGTCAATTGCAGTGATGGGAAGTGAGAGGTGAGAAGACAACGCGGCGCAAAGGTGAGGGTTGCGTGCTTCGGTGCCAATTAGAGTTGCCTGGCTCGGCATCGTACCGCGAAAACTGACGGCTACATATCGCAGGCACATTGTGATCTGCCCCGCCAGCTCTTCAAGCAGGCCGCGCGTCGCATCAAACACTGCCGTAGCAACGGCATCTCTCCGCGCCTCCGCAGCCGATATCGCGCGCTGAAGAATCGCGCCGACTTCCGACTGACGGACACCCAGCCGCCGAACAATGCATTGTTCAATTGCATGGGTCCCAATATCGATCATCTTGATGAACGAAATTCGCGGCCCATTGCCGATCGTCACGCAGGTCCGTTCCTCGGCAACATCAATCAGCATCACCGGCTGGTTCGCCGCTGCCAGCCGCGCGACCGCGCGATAGGCGGCCAGCGGCTGAATCTGAAGCGAAGCCGTTTCAAGGCCTGCGTCATCGAGCAACTGCAAAAGCGATCGGGAGTCTTCGCTACGGACGGCGGCAACAATTACTTCCTGGAAAAGTTCGCCACCGTCGTGAACGAGTCCAGCCGGCATCACGCGAAGCAGTGCTTCAGACAAATCAAAGGGCAGCAGTCCTGCCACCTCACGGCGCGCTTCGGTTTCAAGTTGTGCGCTCAGGACATTAGTCAAACGGATTGTTCGGAACTGCACCACGGACGCGGGAAGAGCCGCGTGCACTTTTGCGCCGACGAATGGCGCGCGGCCGCGAAGGCCGCGAATCAACTCCGCGATCCCGTGCGCGCCAGACAACTCAAATGGCCTTTGAACAGCACAATGCGCCGCCGCCACAATCTGCGCGCGGGTCGGCGTCATATTCAGTTGCAGCAGCCGGATGGATTGTCGGCCAATCTCCAGGCCGATGGGACGGATAGAATTGCGTCCGAAGAGTGAAATCACGCTACTGTACCTTCACTTCACCACTGTATGGCTGGACCGAAACCGTCAAGGAAGCTTTGGGCGCCTGAATCACGACCGAACCGCTGTTGAGGGTCTGCGCGACGCCAGCAGTTGAAACAGAAAGCGGTACACCCAGCTCGTTGAAGGCAACAGTGGTCTGACCGTCAAAGCTCACTGACCCCAACGACACATCGCCCAGTGGCGATTGCCCGAAGACTGTTTCGTACGGGCCGCTGGTAACAGGATTGGTAATGATGGTCAGAGGGCTGTACGAAGAAGCGAGGTCGTATTTGTTGCTGGCGGTATTGAAAACGACGTACTGGGTTTTCTGCAGGGTGACAGCGCGATTCTGGGCGTAAATCAGGTCGGCCGTGAGCTGGCGAGCAGCGGACGCAACTCGGCTGCTGTCTTGCGTACCCAATTGCGGAATGATGACGGCCGACATGATCCCCAGTATCACGACCACCGCCAGAATCTCGATCAGGGTGAATCCCCGCCGCAATGCGCGTGCGCGATTCATCGAATGAGCAAACATCGGAAACCTCCGCATTCGATAGAGGGGATTGCAATTCAGCAGCCACACGAAAACGGAGCGCTTGGGTAAAGGCGCTCCGATTGTCGCATTTGCGACTGACCGTTGGGGTCTTATTTCTTCTCGTCGTCTTTGACGACTTTCACCTGAACGTCGCCACTCTGAAGCACGGCGATCAGCTTATCCAACTTGGTGTTGGTGGTCTTGGCTTCCTCGAGGATGGCCAGCTGGCGCTCGACGGGATTGAAGTTCTGGGCGTGCGCGGCGGGAGTCATTGGCTGACCGACCCACTGGCTCGCAAGAATCATCACCTGAAGCACGATCACCACGACAAGCATTCGTTCGATTTTCATAGGTCACTTCACTTCCTGCATTGGCTTCTTGTTGAATTCGCCCGAAAGAACGTCTAATAACTGCTGTAGGGTACACCGGTCAGATCATTCCCCGGCAGATTCGCAATGATCTGCTGGGTCTGCGGGTTGTAAATCCAACCGAACGGCTGCGAGGCATCCGGCGAAGGCATGCCGCCTCCGGTCACAATCCAGATGCCCGGCAGGTTGTTAAGCGGATCGTTGGGCATTTGGCTCAGGTACGGTCCATTGTGAAACACGTCGCTGTATGACGAGCTCACGTTACCTGCAATATCGGTGTTCTGAGTCATTTGGCTGAGAAATGTGGGCGCATCGGGCGTGGCACTTTGGTTGCCGGACGGGTATCCAGGGGGTACGTCGTTGTGCTGCATCTTATAAATGCCAATCTGTTCGCGAAGATACCGCAGGCAGTCCTTGAGGGTGCTTTCGCGCGCCTGATTGGATGCGCTGGAGAACTGCGGAATCACAATCGCGGCCAGGATCCCGAGGATCACCACGACGATCAGGATTTCGATGAGCGTGAACGCTTTGGACAGTTTTCGGCCTGCGAACCTTCGGCCAGCGAACCCATGACTGATTGCATACCTGCTCATGGAGCACCTCGTACCCGCCGGCGCGGGATTATCGGCCTTCGTACGTCGTTCCCCCATTCATGCGGCCGCCAGCGTGACGCTCGCTCAATAGCGGCGTCACGCTGGCGTATCCGGCGGCTGACGAATCCGCCGTCCGCTTCATTTAAATTTAGGGCGTGACAATGGCGCCAGCGTCATCGGTGCCCCAGATGCGGCCAGTACCAGCGCCGGCTTTGTAGTCATAGATGAAACCGCAACCGGCAACCGCAGCCGAGCCATCGCCTTCCTTCACAACCGAGGCGTTGGCCGGGGTGGTGGTCACGAGCGGGTTGACCGGAACCGACTGCATATAGGGGCCAAGGTTGGTGGCCGAGC
>JANWHF010000176.1 GCA_025450555.1 Tepidisphaeraceae bacterium
CTGTTCACGGGTCGAAATCCACAACGACCCGCCAGGCGGCTTGCGGACCCGGTGGAATTGAACCCTTTGGGGACAGTCCCCGGTGCCATGTCAGCGGCGATCGGAAATTTGGTCGAAAGAATGCTGATCATGGACTCAAAAGTGCGGGAGCCGGCCGCCGGTTTCATTGACCCATGGCAAGGGGTTTTCTATCTGCGATTGAGCGCGCACATGCGCTGGAAGGCCGCGTTTTTTGAGTAGCCTACGCAATGAACGGATCTCCTAAAAAACTTGCCTTCGACTGGACAACCGGCCTTTGCAGCCTGGCCTGCTCGGCGGCGTTCTTCTATTGGGCGCATGCCGTCAATCCAAGGATCGGCCTTTCCGAGGCGGTGTTTTTTCTGTTGATGCCGATGGGCTGCTGTTGCCTGGGATACGCGGCTTTGCGGTGGGTTCGATATCCGATCCGCTCGGCTCACCCGTTTCCAATCGCATTCTTGTCGGGCACTGTGATCGCTCTACTCCTGCTGTTCGTCCTTCATGTGCTGCCGATCTCGCTGCGGGTGGCGGATGTGATTGTGCTTCTGCTGGGGTTCGTTGCTTATGCGCTGGCGCCGAAAATAGAACGTGTGCAGCCGGCACAGTCGCCTGCCTGGGTCGCATTGTGTGCGGTGGTGCTGATCTTGGGTGCCGGGACATTGTGGACGCAGGAACTGCGCCCGTATTCGACGCAGCAGGGCGAGCGTATCGTCGTCGAGCCTTGGGCCGACATTTTTTATCATGCGCAGTTCGTCAGCCAGCTTCATGACGACATAAGCATTGCCCGCCTGGGCAATCCGGACATGTCCGGCAAGCCGATCGCCTTCTATCACTATGCCAGCTACATGCTGCCGGCTTCGATCGAGGTTTGGTCAAACCACCTCACCGCGATGGATTGCGTGGCATGCTCCTGGATTCCATTTGCGTTTGTGCTGATCGGATTCGGGGCCTTCGTTCTGGCTTCAGAATGGTGGGGGGATGTGGCGGGAATCGCGGCGATGGCCGCGGTGCTGCTGCTTCCGGATGCGCCGGTGTATGCGATCCCTTTGAATTGGTATTCCTTTTATTGGCTGGTCGCGATATCCGCCGGCCTTGCTTATGGAATTGCCGGCGCGGCACTGGCGCTCGTGCTGATTACCGAGGCCGTTCAATCAGATCGCATTTGGCTGTTGGCCTGCGGATTCGTTCTTCTGGCGTCGACCGTTTTGCTCAAAGCGCATGTGACGATCGTCGCGATGCCGCTGGCGGTTGCATGGGTGCTGATGTTCAAACGCGGATGGACGGTTCGCCGACGCTGGATTTCGGCGGTCATTCTGGGTGTTTGTGCATTGCTGGCATTGTTGGCACTCGAACGGCTTCAATTGGGGCCCAGCATCCTTCCCATCAAGCATCGCCCGGGGGCTTTTTATTACCTGTCGGGCCTGACCCACCGGATCGCGCCAGGGGCCTGGCACAACATCTTCGCATCGCATCTTCACGGCAAAAGTCCGCTTCATCTGGCCATCGTGCTGTTCGTGGGCGTTGTGGCGCCGCTGGGCGGTTGGCTTGTACTTTGGTTTGTACTTTTGCTGACCAATTCGCGGGGCCGATGGTTCGGTCGCCGCGATTGGATACCGGTTCTGGCTTTGCTGATTTACGTTGGCTGCCTGGTCTTTCTACCCGCCAACGAGCGCGGGACACTCGACGAACTCTGGCACCGCCCCTTTGTCTGGCTCTACTTTATCGTCGCGGCATGGTGCCTGGGCCGGCTGGCAGACGTGATTCAAAAACGCACCAATGCCTCAGCAGCGCGGGCCTCGGTTATCGCGGTGATCCTTGCGGCCATTCTGCTGGTCGTCCCGTGGATGAAGGGAAAATCGGTTCAGCATGCATGGACGATGGACGCCGGCATGTTTGATATCCCGCTGGATAAAGGCTTTGTCGATTGCGCCGATTTCATTCGCGAGCATTCGCCGGAAACAGACATCGCCCAGGCGCAGGTTTCCACGATCTTCCCATTCCTGTCGGCTTACAGCGAGCGGCGAAGCTACCTGGGGCTGTCCACCGTTTACTGGCAGCGGTTCAGCCATTTTTCTGCTCTATGGAACGAAAGCCTTCGGCGAAATCAAATCGTCGAGCAACTTCCCAAGGCGGCCAGCGAGCAGGAGCTGCAAAAAATTGCAAAGGAAACTGGGATTCGCTGGTACATTGCGCGGCCGGACGAAGTGCTGGCGTGGTCGAGCCAGCGCTTGGAGAACCCCATTTTCACGTCACATGGGTATCGGCTATTTGATCTGGCTGAAAAATCAAAACGAATGGGCGAGGATCATCGGCCCTCTTGACGTTGTAAAGTTTGGCCGCTGACCCATCGTGTATTGTATCGGCTTTCCCATTTGGCCTTAGTGTGGTTCCGATCGTCGCGGCCATATTCCTGATCATTCATCCGGTGGAACGGCATCGGCCCGACCGTATCGCCGAAGGCGACATGGTAGTCGGCGTCTTTGTCCCAGCCGTCGGTGTAGAGGAAGAAGTCGCGCTGCATGCCGGGCGCTTTGGGTGGAAGGGCGGAGGCATCGAAAGAGAGCTTGACTTCGTCGCCCGCATCGAGAATGACAAGAGCGTCGTCCTGTTTGGCAAGAAGCTCGCGCACATCGCCATAGCGCGTGCACCAGCCGGAGGGCGTCACCACCCACGGCGGCGTCTGCGCGACGCGATCGTAAATGGGCGTCAAAGGCTGGGTCCATGGCCGGTCTTCGTATTGCCCGAATCCATGCCACGACAGGACTGCTTCGGTTGGCGCAAAAGTCTGCTCGGTTGCCTCTGTCGGGGATTTCTCGAAAAGGGCGATGCGGTCCCAGTGAATTTCGAAGGCGGTGGAAAGACGAAGCTTCTGCGAGCCGGCCGGCAGCTTGCCGGTCAGATCGACGACGATCGTCTTGGTCTTTCCTGCTGGCGCGCCAACGGTAACCGCAACAGGCTTCCATCCGTCCGGCGTTTGCACTTCCAGCATCGGAAACGGAAAAGGCAGATCAGGATTGTCGGCGGCGGCGATGTTGGCCATGCCGCCTCCAAAATGCATCCAGCCGCTTAGCGCCAGAACCAGCGGCCGATCTACCGGCAGTGGACCGAAATCCAGCGTCACGCTCCAAGGCTCAGCCAATCCGCGAAGCTCCGGCGGGCGAAGATGCACGGGTGAAACGAGCTGCAAATCATTTTCCTGAAGCGAAGCCGTCACGTCGGCGCCGTCGCTGCGAATGGCGGAGATCAGCGGATGTCGATTGGCGAGCGTGATGACACCTTTGGTTGGGAACGGCTTTTTCGGCACGAGCTTGTCCAGCGATTGGACTTCCGTTCCGGCCGGATGATCGACGACAATCAGCTTCGCCTCATCCAGATAAATCACTTCGCGCAGCTCATCGGTGATGGCCACCTGATATTTTCCGTCGTGAGGCGGAAACATCGCATCATTTCCAAGCCAGACGCGCTCGTTGGTGTCGGCATCGATGTAATGGGCCGGCGCGACCGGAAGGCCCATGGGCGAGCTGCCGAGAATATCGGTGATGTAGCGGAAGCGGTGGCCGTCCCAGGCGTAGAGATTTGGGCAGGAGCCGGTCGGAAGCTGCGGCTCGGTGATGGTCGTCGGGCCAGATGACGTCACGTCAATGTCCGCGGAACTGACAGCCAGATCGAACCAATGCACGGTGAGTCGATCGAGCTTCGTGTGCTTTCCGGTGCCGATTGTCAAGGGATTTTGATCGTAGGTGCGGATCGTCCGCCAGCCATCGGCAATGAGCTCGACCTGCGCGCCCAGGCCGTCAGCGTTCGAGCGAGTACCTTTGAGCCGAAGCGAAATCGAATGATTGGCGGAGCCGCCCTGGTTGTGCAGAAGCTGGAGGCGGCCGTCAGCGTGAGCCAGGATCAGATCGACCGCGCCATCACCGTCGAAATCCACGGTAATAATTTGCGTGACATCATTTCCCACGGAGGCAAGCCCGAGGGCCTTTGACACCTCTTTAAATTTTCCCAAGCCGAGGTTGCGCCAGACATGCAGGCTGTTGCTCCCGGCGGCAACGATGTCGAGCCAGCCATCGTTGTCGAAGTCGAAGAGGGCGATGCAATGCGCTTCTGGATCGGCTGGCAAAGAGACGCTGCCGCCAGCGATTCCCGCCGAGATGATATCCAGCTTTCCATCGCCCGCGGCAATGCGATCGAGCCGAAGATCATTGTTGAGATCACCAATGGCAATCTCGTTTCCGGCCGGCCAATCCTTTGCCGACTCAAAGCTGGTCAGCGGCTGCCCGCGCCGATTCATTGAAACCAACGGCGGCTGATTCTTTCGGCTCACGACCAGATCAGGCAGATCATCGCCATTCAGATCGGCGACATACGCCGAGCCGAGGTCTTTGACATTTGCCGGCAGCGGCAGATTCGTTTGCTCTTTGAACGTCAGGTTTCCCTGATTGCGAAAGGCGCGGATGCCATTTCCGTCCGGACGAACCACGATCAGCGCGAGCTTTCCGGTGAAATCCAGATCGGCAAGAACGCCGCTTTTGGCTTCGATCTTCGCGATGCCGGACGATTCGCTGATGTCCACCGCCTGGCCATCGGGAGGAAGAGCGAAGGCTCGCGATCCCTTCTCACCAAGCACGATGAAGTCCGGCGTTCCATCGTTATCCAGATCGCCGACAAGAATCTGTTGATAGGTGAAATCGGCCGGCAGCGGAATTACCTGCGGCCGCGGCTCAAATCGACCGCCCTTCTGCGTCAACAGGCGCAATCCGCTGGAATCACGAACAATCAGATCCGGCATTTTTCGCTGCGGGTCAATGTAAATGATGCCGACCGGCCCTTTGAAGGATCCACCGGTTTCCAGCATCTTGTCGGTCTTGTCCACAAAAGAAACTGCAATGCCGTGAGGGTCTGGCTGCTCCATAGTCGTAAACGGAATCACCGGTTCAGTGAATTTGCACTTTTCCAAACGATTGGGATCGGCCGACAGATTGCCCGCTGCGGAAACAATGTGCTCGTGATGAGCCAGTTCGATTTGCGCCGACTGCGAATCTCCCTTGCGAAGCAGGAGCTGGCCGAGCATGTAATGGGCCGCCGGATGTTCCGGCTCTATCTCAACTGCTTTGCGAAGCTCGGCGATCGCCGCATCGGTGTGCCCCATGCCCTGCTGCGCCCGGCCAAGCTGAAAATGCACAGCTGCGATTTCCGGTGATGTTTCCTCGCAAGCCGACAGGGATTTGACGGCTTCCTCGCTTTGTCCCACCCGCAACTGGGCCGATCCTTCGATGTAATAAGCGGCAGCCGAGTTGTGATTGAGGGCCAGCACTTTTCGCGCCGCATCGATGGCTGATTCACTCTGGCCAGCGCGGAGATATGCATCCGCCAGATCGCGCCAGGTGTTTTCATCGGTTGGCGCGATTTGCGTCGCTTTCTGGAATGACGCGATGGCATTCGGATAATCAAGATGATCGAGCTGGGCTTTGCCCCGGTTGAGCAGCGTGAGATAATCGCCGGGCGCGGAGCTCGCAGCGGTTTGGAGCAACTTCGTGGAATGCCGCCCGACCGCGTGAACGATCAGGATAATCACAACGATGATGATTACCGCCGCGCTTCCGCCGGCGACGAGCCACGTTCGATGTTCCCGCCAATGAACTTGCATTGAGGGCATTGTAAGGGACGATAGCCGCGGTGCTAAATCAGACGCCATCTCAAGGACGCGCGCGCCGGCGCTATGTGCCAGCGATAGGCCCCCGGCTGCGCAGATTACTGTGGGTCGTTTTTGGCTTGACGGCGCTGATGGCCGCCAATGCAGCATACCTTTCGAGCGTCACTTTCCTTTCCTGGCTGCGCGAGGTTTCGTATCAAAACTATTTCTACCTCTGGATGGTTCTGGCCCACCTGGCGGTGGGATTGGTGCTGATCGTTCCCTTCATCGCTTTTGCGATCGGTCATTTGAAAAATGCCAGGAATCGCCCCAATCGGGCGGCGGTTCGCGCGGGATATGCGCTGCTCGCGATTGCGATCATCCTACTCGCGTCCGGCATCGCTCTGCTGCGGCTTGGCCCATTAACGCTGCGCAATCCAACGCTGCGCAACGCGACCTATTGGGCGCATGTCATGGCGCCGGTGGCTGTAGCCTGGCTTTATGTGCTTCATCGCCTTGCGGGGCCGCGCATTGCCTGGCGAAGGGCGGCGCCATGGGCCGGGGCGACGGCCGCCATCATCGCCGCGATGATCTATCTCAACAGTCGCGATCCGCGCAATTGGAATGCGGTTGGTCCCTCGGAGGGGGTGAAGTATTTCGAGCCTTCATTGGCTCGTACCGCATCAGGCAAATTCATCAGCGCCAGTACGTTGATGACCGATCGATACTGCTTGGAATGCCACAAGGATGCCTATCAAGGCTGGTTCCACAGCGCGCATCATTTCAGCTCCTTCAACAACCCGGCTTATCTGTTCAGCGTGCGCGAAACGCGGGCGGTGCTGTTGCGACGCGATGGAAACGTAAAAGCCGCGCGATGGTGCGCCGGCTGTCACGATCCGGTGCCGTTCTTCAGCGGCGCTTTCGATCATCCGGATTACGATGATGTGCATGATGTAACGAGCCAGGCGGGCATTACCTGCGTGACATGTCACGCAATCACCTACGTCAACAGCACTCGAGGAAATGCAGACTACACGATCGAGGAGCCGATCCAGTATCCCTTTGCCTCAAGCAAAAATCGGTTTTTACAATTGATCAATCGCCAGCTCATCAAGGCCAAGCCCGAGTTTCACAAGCAGACGTTTCTCAAGCCGCTGCATCGCTCGGCGGAGTTCTGCTCGACTTGTCATAAGGTGGGCATTCCGGGTCAGCTCAATCATTATAAGGAATTCCTGCGCGGGCAGAATCATTACGACACGTTTCTGCTCAGCGGCGCATCGGGGCATGGTGCGCGGAGCTTTTATTATCCACAGCATGCGAAGGAGAATTGTGCCGCCTGTCATATGCCGGCGGTCGCTTCGGGCGATTTTGGCGCGCGGCCGCTGGATGCTAATCGTCCCCATGAGCTGATGATTCATGACCATCTGTTCCCCGGCGCGAACACGGCATTGCCTGCGCTGCGAAATGATCAGGCGACGCTCAAGGCCGAGCAGAAGTTTTTGAAAAACTGCGTGCGGATCGACCTGTTTGGCGTTCGTGAAGGTGGCGTCATTGATGGGACTTTGCACGTTGTTCAGCCCGGGATGGAGTCGCTTCTGCCGGAACATGATTACCTGCTGGAAGTGGTCGTGCGGAATCTGACGACCGGCCATCCGCTGACGCAGGGCACCGCCGATTCCAACGAACTTTGGCTGTCGGTTCGTGCTTCCATCGGCGGGCACGTGATCGGTCAGAGCGGGCAGCTTGATCCGGATTGCCGCGTTGACCCCTGGGCCGATTTTCTCAATGTCTACATGCTCGATCGCGACGGACGACGAATCGATCGGCGCAATGTGCAGGACATTTTCACGCCGCTCTACAATCATCAGATTCCGCCAGGAGCAGCGCGCGTGACGCATTATCGGCTGCATGTGCCGCGCGAGGTGGTTGGTCAGGTTCGACTCGATTTGAGCGTCCGTTACCGCAAGTTCGATGCGGGCTATTTCCAGAAGATTTTTGGAGACAAGGCAGTCGATACGCTGCCGATCACAACGCTCGCCAGCGAAACGGTGGAGTTAACGGTCGGTCAGAGCGGCCCATCGGCGCAGGAATCTTTAGCGTCGCCCATCCCGGTCTGGGAGCGGTGGAACGATTATGGCATCGGCCTCATGCTTGCCGGCGCGGGCGGAGAAGAATCGGAGCTTCGACAGGCGGCTGACGCCTTCGATCATGTGCGACAAATGGGTCACGTCGATGGCGCGCTGAACCTTGCGCGTGTTTTGATCAAAGAGGGCCGATTGGATGAAGCCGCGCGGGCACTGGCGGACGCCCGATCGTTCAATCCGCCGCCACCGCGTTGGACACTGGCATGGCTCAGCGGACAGGTCGAGCAGCAGAACGGAAATCTCGATGCCGCCATCTCCGATTTTCGCTGCGTGCTGGAAGATCGAGATGACGCGCGCGGCTTTGACTTCAGCAAAGACTACATCGTGCGAAACCTGCTGGGTCAGGCGCTGTTTGAGCGATCGAAGCTCGAGAACGAGCCGGTTGCACATCGCCAGTGGCTTCAGCAGGCGGCAGCCGAGTTTGAGAAAACGCTGGCGCTGGACAGCGAAAATCTTGCGGCTCATTACGCGCTGTCGCAGATCGACGAAGCATTAGGCGATGCGGCCGGGGTGGCTGCGCATCGAGCGGCTCACGAGCGATATCGCCTGGATGATAATGCGCGAGATCGAGCCGTGTCTCTGGCGCGCCAGCGCGATCCAGCGGCCGATCATACTGCTCAAGCGAATGCGATGTATGACCTTCGGCCGCCTGAGTCGCAGGCTATTTCCAGGGCGGCGCAATGAACGATCCTGAGCTGCAGGACGAAGCGAAAATCGGCCGGGCGGCGCGACGGTCGCTGGCGGCCGTTGCAGTCATTTTTATCGTTGTAATTGCGGTGATTCTCGAATCTCGTCGCAAAACGAGTCACGTTGATCGGCCAGGCAATTTTGCGATTCCAGTGATCTTGCCGCTGAAAGATCTGCCACCGCCGGCCGTCCATTTCTCCGACATTACACAGCAGGCGGGCATCCACTTTGTCCATCAAAACGGAGCCGAGGGCGAAAAGCTGCTTCCTGAAACAATGGGCGGCGGCGTGGCCTTTTTCGATTACGACAATGATGGAAAGCCAGATTTGATATTCGTGAACGGCGGCAATCTGCCGGGCCACAAGAAGCAATCGAATGTATCTTCTAACATCGCGCTCTATCACAATGACGGGAATGGCCATTTCACCGATGTGACCGAAGGATCCGGCCTCGATGCTCCATCGCTCTATGGTATGGGCGTAGCGGTGGGCGATTACGACAACGATGGCAAAGTGGATGTGCTGATTACCGGCGTCGGGGGCTGCCGGCTGTTTCACAACGAGGGCGACGGCCATTTTCGGGACGTGACTTTAGAAGCGGGCGTCGGTGGATCGAGCGACGATTGGTCCACCTCTGCCGCATTTGTTGATTACGACAACGATGGCCGGCTCGACCTCTTTGTCTGCAACTATGTCCGCTGGTCCAAGGCGCTCGATCTCGCTGCCAATTACACGCTGACTGGCGTCGGCCGGGCCTATGGGCCACCCATGGGTTTCCAAGGCTCGTTTTGCAAGCTCTATCACAATGACAGTGCCGGCCATTTCATCGATGTCTCGGCCCGCGCCGGCATCCAGATCCGCAACAAAGACACCGGCATGCCGCTCGGCAAGGCGCTGGGCGTCTGCCCGATCGATATCGACGGCGACGGCTACGTCGACTTCATTGTCGCCAACGACACGGTCGAGAATTTTCTTTTTCACAATCGGCGGAATGGGACTTTCGAGCAGATCGGTGCGATCAGCGGCGTCGGTTTTGATTCTGAAGGGCGTGCCCGCGGGGCGATGGGAATCGATGCGGGTTACTTCCGGAACGACCCGTCGCTTGGCGTCGCCATCGGCAATTTCGCAAACGAAATGCTGGCGTTTTATGTTTCCCATCCAGCGCCCGGTGGCCAGATTCTTTTTACCGATGATGCCATCGCACGGGGCTTGGGGGGTGGCACTCGCCTGCCGCTGAAATTCGGCGTGATGTTTCTCGATTATGATCTCGATGGCGATCTCGATTTATTTGTCGCCGACGGGCATATCGAGCAGCAAATCAATCTCGTGCAGTCGGCCGAGCATTATGCGCAGCCAGCCCAGCTTTGGTGGAACGCCGGAAGTCGGGGCAAGGGATTCATCGCCGCCAGTGCGGCACAATCCGGGCCCGACCTTTTCAAACCCATCGTCGGGCGAGGCTGTGCTTACGCCGACATCGATGGCGACGGTGACTTGGACATCATCGTCACGCAGATCAACGGTCCCCCTCTGCTGCTGCGCAACGATCAAAAGACGCTTCACCACTATCTGCGCCTCAAACTCGTTGGCACGACCTGCAATCGCGATGCGATCGGGGCGCAGGTGATCGCCCACGTCGGCTCGCGCAGCCTTCGCCGGGTCGTCATGCCGACGCGCGGCTATCTATCGCAATCGGAATTGCCCATTACCATCGGCCTGGGAAACAACGATCATGCCGATCGTCTCGAAGTGATCTGGCCCGGCGGAAAGTCGCAAGTGATTGAGCATCCGAAGCTCAATGGATTGACGACGGTCATTCAATTGCCCTGAACGCGGGCCATCGTTGGGTTTCGATCTTTTAAGAGGCTCGAATGTCGTTTTGCGAGGTTCATTGGAAGAGTGCGGTGTTGATGAAGCAGGTGGGGATGAATGTGATCCTGCCGGACACGGGGCAGCCGCCGTTCGACACCTATTACCTGTTGCACGGCCTCTCGGATGATTACACGACCTGGCATCGTCGCACGCGCGTGGAGTGGTATGTGCGCGAGCTTCCGCTGATCGTGGTGATGCCCGATGGATTCCGCGGCTTCTACACCGATAACTTCGCCGGCCCGGCCTATGGCCGATACATGGCTCAGGAACTGGTCGCATTTGTCGAACGGAATTTTCCGGCCCGGCGCGAGCGAGCCGCCCGCCACATCGGCGGCCTTTCGATGGGCGGCTACGGCGCTGTTCGTCTGGCGTTGGAGTACACCGATGTTTATTCCAGCGCCAACAGTCATAGCGGCGCATTCCTCCGCGGCCCCACGACGCCCGCGCCCGGACAGCCCGATCGCTTCTCCA